>JAKQYG010000428.1 GCA_023356515.1 Trichodesmium sp. MAG_R04
GGAATTTCTAATAAATAAGCTACCAAGAAGTGTCCTGCTTCGTGACAAATAATTCGATCACGTCTTTCTGAAGATGTTCCTTCCACTAAATCTACAATAATCATACTTCCCTGACCCTGCCATGCCAAAGTATCTATAGTTGCTAATACCAGCACAGAAAAAGTGGCGATCGCGCTATAAACTGGAGATACATTAAATATCGGTCCAAGTAAACTAGACATGGTAATGACGAAAATACCAAGAGCAATGATGTTGAGTGAAGTTTGTCTCATAATTAAATATAATTTCATTTAAATTCTTTACAAGCAATATAGTAGTCGAAGCAAAAGTTAGGACATTACTAAATGATGAAATTCAGTCAGAGATTACTTCTAACTTCTTACTTACCCGTAATGCTATACTTCGACTGCTATATCTTTGATTTTAACTGATAGTTGAAGACTCAAAGCTATACAAGACTTACCCATAACTATCAAATATAGTAGGAGGTTAATAGTCATTAAATGGTTGATAATTTCTCTTAAGTGTAAGTTTTGAGTTTGCTACTCTTCTTCAAGTGACCTCGCCTCCTCAAAAGTCTTTAAACTATGATTATCTCCTACAAACCTCCAATGCCAAGGTTCATAACTAATACCTTGAGGATTATCTTTGGGAAACGATAACTCAAAACCATAATTACTAGCATTTTCTTGTAACCACTGAAAAGCTATTGTTTTTTCAAAACTAACTTTGAGGTGAGTTTCTGGCATTCTAGCATCACCAATATCAATAGCATAACCTGTATGATGTTCGCTGTAACCAGGAGGAGCGCTAACTTCAGCTCTTTTAGATGTTTCCTCCCCGCGGTTTGCCTTTACTTCAAAAAATAAATACTTTTGATCTGCCAAAGTTCTAAACCCTGAAAGAGGAACCAAATCAATATTTGCAGACCAAGCTACATCTGCCATGACGTTAAATTTTTCTGCTGCACTTGAACGCAGTTTAACATTTTGGTTGCCAAAAACTGGTGCCAATTCTTGCCAAGATGCTTCTTCATAGGGTAAATGTCCGAGTATATTTTCTTTTTCCTGAATGGAAGGGCTCAGAGATGGCGAAGGTGAAGGTTTTTCTATAGGAGTTGGAGATAGTTCGACTATTTTTGTGCCAATATTTTGTTTGATTTGGGTGAGAGAAGAATTGTCTCGAGTTTGCTTAAATTGGAAGTGCAAACCAATACTAATTATGGTAGCGATCGCTCCCATTACTAATAATTGCCAAACCTGCCATATTCTCTGAGACTTAAAAGATTCCTGTTTTGTACCTTCGTGTTCATCTCTTACCGCTTCAGGAATATCATCTACTGGCAATTTTTCCTTGTTTGATGTTTTGTTTAATAGACCAAACTTATTCAAAATTTTCACCTAAAACTCCTCCGTGGTTTGGAAGCCTTTTTACTTGAGCAACAGTCTAAAAAATGCCCAACATTATTTTAGTTAGACTCTCTATTGCGGGACCAAACAGCTAGGGGGGTGACAAACTGCCTATAAGTCCTACTTAATAATGCTTTGAAGCAATGTTATCTTGAAAGATAATATCTGCGGCCTTGATATTTAGAATATCAATAAAGAAGTATGTTATTTAGGTGACTTAATGGCCAGTCAGTATCTTAAATATACCGTCCTCAACCTTTCAAGGAGATGAAAAAAAATAAACTTCAGTATTTCAAGCCTCTGGCTTCAGCCAGAGGTACTAATAAATGAGAACTGATCCCTGAAATGATCGGCTCTTTAATGGCTAGTTGCCGATTCTATATTTTTTACACCATTCAATCCATTATTGTTGTCTATAACTTTTCTAGGTCTGCCAGGTTTACGCTTGTGGCGTTGACTAATAGATTTATCACTGGCCACAGCTAATTCTTCTGGAGTGCATTTTAAAATACCCAGAATTTCTAAGAACTTTTGAGGAGTCATCGTTGGTTCTGTACGCCCCGTCTCCCAGTTACGAACACTGGTTTCGCTGATACCTAGTTGATAGGCTACCTCAAAACGGGTAAGCCCCGCACGTTCTCTCAGGGCTTCCATGTCCATACTTTTAATGTTTCCTCCGACAATCATTGGTAATAATATAATATAACCTTTTTTGAAAACTGATTAGATAATTAAATTAAACTACCTTATTGTAAACTTGTTAAAATTGAATTGTCTAGTTTTTTTTAAAAAAAGACTTAATTAACGTAAGGTGGGAAGTAGAAGGCAAAGAAAAGAGGGCAGAAAGAAAAGCATGCAAATCACCCTGATTGAGTTTGAGTATTTATTTCATCGGCACTTGAAGACCAGCAATGTTTTGCAAGGGAGCGTCGGGATGGAAACCAATCAATATGGGGGTATTTACAGTAATAGTATGGTGCTGGAAATATTATTAGAAAATTAGAAAAATAGCAGCACAGCTAGGTTTAGACTTGGCCAAAGTTGGTCGGGAAGTTTTGGTGCCTCCACAATGATATAGGTTGGATAATCTGACTAAAAAAATAGGGTGTTTTAACCCCTGTAGATATCAAAGAAACCTGGATTGTTAGGTCTATCAAGATGTAGGAACAAAAATTACCCTAAACCAGAAAGCCTATTACATATCATAAGTCTATATAAAAGTCAATGTTTTTAAGTTTTAAGCATTTACAGCAATCCTAATATCAATTTAGGTTTATTAAATATTTAGTTTATACAATTGCTTTATTGGTAAAAATGAAAAAGTTTATATTTAACCCACATTCCGCAATTCTTAACATTAAATTGATCAGTTTTATTAGTCTATCGCCTAGAATCCTCTCTCTGAAAGCCTTGTAGCTATGGAAATTAATTCCGCCTATTATAAATAATTGTAACTGATTTTCTCAATAAAAATTAGTTATTCATAATTTTTATTGATATTAAGTTCTAGAATGAATGTTTTTCGTATAAGTCTCTTTAAAAATGTAAATATACATAAAGAGATATGAATATCTGCGGAATGTCGGATTTAATATTTATCAAATTATTGTGCTCGATAACTCTATCAACATAAAGTCAACTTATCAAACCTTAAATATCTACTTTCTTAAATTTGAGTATAAATTAGCTTTACTTTTCATCAGTTGAAAAATGTTGTAAAAACCATTAGCACGAGAAGGAGTTAAACTTACTGTTAAACCTGTTTTCTGAATAAAATCTGGAGTAATTTCGGCAATTTCTTGAGGTGTTAATCCATTCAAACCCTCAATTAATAAAGCGACTATTCCTTTAACTAACTGAGCATCAGAGTCCCCCTGATAAGAAACTTTTCCATCATTTAAGTTAGCAGTAATATATACCTGAGATTGACAACCATAAACTTTATTTACTGGTGTCTTTTCAACTTCAGGAAAATGAGGTAATTTATTAGCATACCAAAGTAGTTGTTCATAACGTGACTTATTAGAGGGTGCCCGTTGAAATTTTTTAACAATACGTTCTAGTGAAGATGGTAAAAACATATATATATAAAACTTAAAAAATTTGGAATTAAGAAGTATGAATTTGGAACTAGGACTATGGGACTATAGTAACAAGCAAAAAAACATTTGCTCCAGCAATTCTAACACACTAATCTGGAATCTAACGACCGAAGAGACGATGTCAACAGATTAGCGATCGAATACTTTTGACATCCTCACCGGCCTAAAGGCACTGGGTAACAACCGAGCCGTAGCCCCTCGGTGGGTTGACATCTCACAGGCTGCTGCTACTTTTGCAGTAGTCTGGCTGCTTACCGACCTGTCTGTTTAAAGTCTCG
>JAKQYG010000429.1 GCA_023356515.1 Trichodesmium sp. MAG_R04
TTAGTAACACGAAGTATCTCTAATGCCCATAAAACTGTACAAATTAACTATCTTCATAAGTAGCGATCGCACCACTAAAGATAGTTAGGATAAGCGTTTGAGTATTTTTGGAGATGTCTAGTGGAGATGACACTAATCATAACCCATTTAAAACCATTCCTTTCACCACTTAACCACTTGTGATTTTTTCTGGTAGCTCTTCTCCTAATAATTGATTAATTTTCTGCTTCTTACAAGTTAGGATCTTGTGTTACAAATGCAGGTAAATATTATCGAATTTTTTCATCAAATTTTAAATCAGAAACGGTCAGAAATATCGCCAGTTATTGGAGAGGTTTCACGGGCTGCCCCTACTTTGGCAGTAGTCTTACACTTGCCGACCTGTCCTTTTTTTGTCTCGGTATGCCCACCCGCGACTAATATATTTCCTGTGAACTAAAAACCAACAAGGACTAGACCAGTGAAAAAAATCAACTAAAAAGTCCCCCGCTTATGGGGGAGGCTTTAAACCCAATTTTTCCGTAAAACTTGAGCAGTACAAGCTATAGGTTGTGATTCTTGCCCAATGATAGGTTTTGATATTGACAAAGTAGCAGAATTAATTAACTTACCCGAAGACCATGTAATAGGTCCTATGGTAGCCACTGGCAAAAAAGTCAAAGACGCTTGGCCAAAACCAGGAAAATTACCATTAAGTGAATTGGTTATCGAAAACAACTTCTAAAAGGAAACTAGATCGAATCGTCCGCTATCTCTAGGGGTAAACAGCCGTTTGCACCTACTCAATATGGTGCTTCTGCGTAAGTCCTGTTATAGCAGTACAAAAAGACGTTAGGAAACTTTCTAACTTCTTTCATGTCCTAAAAACCTTGTTAAGGAATCTAAAAATGTCCTAACCTTAGCACCTAGCGCTATACCATAAACTAAATCTCTCCGCCCCACACTGAAAACCATAAGTGGCAGTGTGGGGCATATAGTTTAATAATGTAGTAGTGTAGCCACAAAAAATAATAAACATGATTAGCACTAACTTTCTAGCTGACACTGACCCCTTAGTAGCAGAACTAATTCAAAAAGAATACGGACGGCAACAAGACCACCTAGAACTAATTGCTAGTGAAAACTTTACCTCACCCGCAGTAATGGCAGCCCAGGGTTCCGTACTCACCAACAAATATGCCGAAGGTCTACCTGGTAAACGTTACTATGGCGGATGTGAATTTATAGACGAAATTGAACAAATAGCTATAGACCGTGCCAAACAATTATTTGGAGCTGGCCATGCAAATGTACAACCCCATGCTGGAGCACAAGCCAACCTTGCCGTGTTCCTCACCTTGTTACAACCAGGGGATAGCATCATGGGAATGAACTTATCCCATGGTGGACATTTGACTCACGGTTCCCCAGTTAATATTTCTGGTAAATGGTTCAAGGTTCATCATTATGGTGTAAGTCAGGAAACAGAAATTATAGATTATGACCAAGTTCTAGAATTGGCAAAGGAACATAAACCCAAGTTGCTGATTTGTGGTTATTCTGCCTATTCTCAGATAATTGATTTTGAGAAATTCCGGGCGATCGCCGATGAAGTAGGAGCTTATTTATTAGCAGACATTGCTCATATTGCTGGGTTAGTAGCAACAGGCCATCATCCTAACCCAGTCCCATACTGTGATGTAGTAACAACTACCACCCACAAAACTTTAAGGGGGCCACGAGGCGGTTTAATCCTTACCCAGAACCCAGAACTAGGGAAAAAGCTAGACAAAGCAGTGTTTCCCGGAACTCAAGGTGGTCCTTTAGAACACGTTATTGCAGCTAAAGCAGTCGCATTTGGAGAAGCTTTAAAACCAGAATTCAAAACTTATTCCGGCCAAGTTATAGAAAATGCTGCTGCCTTAGCAACCCAACTACAAGAACGGGAATTGAAAATAGTTTCTGGTGGTACGAAAAATCACGTTATGCTAGTGGATCTAAGATCAGTAAGTATCACAGGTAAAAAGGCAGATAAATTGATGAGTGGAGTAAATATTACTGCTAATAAAAATACTGTACCTTTTGACCCAGAGTCTCCTTTTGTTACCAGTGGCCTGCGACTGGGTTCTCCAGCAATGACAAGTCGAGGTATGAAAGCTGCTGAATTTAGAGAAATAGGCGATATTATAGCGGAACGGTTACTAAATCCAGAAGATCAAGGGGTAGCTCAAAAGTGTCGAGACAGGGTAGCATCATTATGCAATGCTTTTCCTCTTTACCCTCATATGATAGCTAAAGTTCCTAGTCTAGTTTAAAGGATTTTGGGTAGAGGATGTCGGTAATCCTAATTCGATTTAGAATTCATTCTAGCTCTCAAATTGGATAATCTCCTTACTAGCCAATTAAAAGGCTTAATTGAATTCCAAAGCTATATATTTGATGAGGAAATTAGTAGAGACGTTTTCTAAAACGTCTTTACTAATTCTGAGTGTTCAATTAATCAAATTCAAATATTAAATATAGGGTAGCACTATAGTTTTCAACAATTAAATTTAGTGTCAGCACCCAACTCTGACAAAAAAATATTTTAATTTTCTACAATTATAGCACTCGAAGCAAAGGTTAGGACATTACTAAATGCTGAAATTCAGTCAGGGATTACTTCTGACTTCTTACTTACCCGTAGTGCTATACTTCGACTGCTATATTACCTAGTTTATATCATAGTAAGTGGCAAAATATTTTGATGATAATAGATAAAATTAATAATTTATTATTAACTCTTAATCCCCCATTTCTTCAGATACCTAATTATCTGTACCATTTAATTACTTTAGTTATTTCCACTTTAGTTGTACTTTTAACTACACCAATAATTAAAAAAATTGCTCTGAGAATTGGACTTGTAGACCATCCTAGTGGTCGTAAAATTCATAAACAACCAATGGTACGTTTAGGAGGAGTTGCTATTTTTATTAGTAGTCTAATTGCCCTTTTAATTATTTGGTGCTTAGGGGGCTTTATAGATATTAATGGTAATATTCTACCTCCTGAAAAAGAGTTTGAAATCTGGGGTGTAACAGTAGGTGGTGTAGCTTTCTTTATTATTGGTTTAGCAGATGATTTGTTTGGTTTATCACCTCTATTTAGGTTATTTAGCCAAGCAATTGTTGCGAGTATAGTCTGGATGGTTGGAGTACAAATTCAATTTCTCACTATTCCTTTTTATGGATTAGCACATATTAACTTACTAAGCTGGCCTGTAACTGTGATTTGGTTAGTAGGTATGGCAAATGCTATCAATTGGATTGATGGTATTGATGGTTTAGCTGCTGGTGTTTCTGGTATTGCAGCTTTTGTGATGTTAATTGTTAGTATATTTATGGATCAACCAGCAGCAGCCTTAATAGCCGCAGCTTTAGCTGGTGCAACATTAGGCTTTCTCCGTTATAACTTTAATCCAGCCCAAATATTTATGGGAGATGGAGGAGCTTATTATCTGGGATTTACTCTAGCAGGAGTAGGAGTAATAGGTTTAGTAAAAACAACTATGGTTACTTCTGTTGTTCTGCCTTATCTAATTTTAGCAGTACCAATTTTAGATATGTCTGCTGTAATTTTAGACCGTTTACGAAATGGAAAATCTCCTTTTATTGCAGATAAACGTCATCTACATCATCGTTTATTAGATGCTGGTTTATCTCAAAGATTGACAGTTTTTTTTATTTATTCATTAACACTTTGGGTGGGAAGTTTAGCAATGGCTTTTTCAGGTATTCCTAGTGGTACAATTTAT
>JAKQYG010000043.1 GCA_023356515.1 Trichodesmium sp. MAG_R04
TACCCCTTGACACCGATGGTGAAGAAGTAGAAATAGAACTCGAAGGAGTTGCTAGTGAAACTGAAGCAGCAGCTGAGGTTGAAGAGGTAGTAGAAGAAACAAACGACGAAGAATCAAAGGTCGAAGATACTGAACACGAAGAATATAGCAAAAGCGTACAAAAAAGAATTGACAAACTAACAGCAAAACTTAGAGAAGCTGAACGACGTGAACAAGCAGCCACTGAATTTGCTAGCAACGTACAAAAAGAAAACACTGACTTAAAAACTAAGGCACAAGAACTAGATGGTAGTTATATTGCTTCGGAAGCGAATCGAATCACTGCTGAAACTGAAAAAGCTAAAAATGATTTAAAAATAGCTAACGAAAATAATGATGTTGAACAACAAGTAGAAGCACAACAAAAGCTAGCTGTATTAGCAGCAGATGCTCAACGTGTTGAAAACTTAAATAAACAAAGGGAGAAGGCAGTAGAAACACCGCCTTCTGAAGAACAACCTGCGCAAACAGCGCCACAAGCAGCACCAGAACAATATCCAGACCCAGATCCAAAAGCTCAAGAGTGGGCCGATAAGAACGAATGGTTCGGTCAAGACAAGGCTATGACTATGACTTCTTTCGTAATTCACGAAGATTTAATCAAAGAAGGATTTGACCCTAAATCGGACGAGTATTATACTGAGGTGGATACAAGAATTAGAAGTGAGTTTCCTCACAAGTTTGACGAAGACACTTCTACTAAAAACCGACCCGTTCAAACGGTGGCCTCTGCAAAACGCAGTGCCAAAACTGGACGCAGCAAATCTGTGAAACTCACACCTTCTCAGGTCGCGATTGCTAAAAAATTGGGTGTGCCACTTGAAGAATACGCGAAGTATGTCAAATAACGTGGAGGACATGACTATGGCAACTAAAAAGACTGACGAAAATCGTCAACCACGCGAGGCTCAAACCAGAGAGAAAACTTCTCAAAGGAAACCTTGGGCTCCACCGTCCGCTTTGGACGCACCACAACCACCTGAAGGCTACGTGCACAGATGGGTTAGATCAGAAGTTAGAGGATACGAAGATCGTAAGAACTTTAGCGCCAGACTCCGTGAGGGGTGGGAGCCAGTTCGAGCTGATGAGTATCCAGACTTTGAATATCCAGCTCTCGACAGCGGTAGATACGAAGGTATTATAGGTGTAGGCGGCTTAATTCTTTGCAGAATCCCTGTGGAATCTGTAAATGAAAGAAGCGAATATTTTAAAGCTAGGACGAGGGATCAGATGGATGCAGTAGACAACGATCTGATGAAGGAAGAAAACCCTGCCATGCCTATAAACAAGAATAGGCAAAGTCGCGTAACATTTGGCGGAAACAGGAGCGATTAATCGAAACTGTTTCTTTAATTTTAATTTGTTATTTATAGGAAAGTTTAATGGCTAATGTAGATTCAGCATTTGGACTAAGACCATACGGTGGTTTAAGTCCTTCTAGTGCTACTATGCAATCCAGAAGATACTTAATAAATCCATCAGGTTATGGCACTACCATCTTTCAAGGTGACTTAGTTAAATTTAACGCAGGTTACATTGAGCAAGCTGGTGTAAGTGACGCTAACATTGTTGGTGTATTTAATGGAGTGTTCTTTCAGTCATCTGACGGTCCAGTATTTAAAAACCATTACGTGGCTAGCACAACTGCTAGTTCAGGTGATATTGAAGTTTTTATTTACGACGACCCCGACATGTTATTCTTGATCCAAGGTGATTCGGCAACGAACACTGCTCAAGCTAACGTTGGTAAAAACGCAGATACTGTAGGCACAAGTGGTAATACAACTACTGGCATTTCATCCAGAGAACTTGACGTAAGCACTGCCGCAACAACTGAAGGTTTACAACTTAAGATTGTTGGTGTAGCACAAGATGACAAAAACGGTGAGTTGGGTACAACGCACACTAATCTTATTGTTAAGATTAATGAGCACGCGTACGCACATCCCGTAGCAGGTACTTAATCATGGCAATATCTAGAGCACAATTAGTTAAGGAATTAGAACCCGGACTAAACGCACTCTTTGGTCTTGAGTACGACAGATATGAAAACGAACATGCCGAAATTTTCGACACTGAAACATCAGATCGTGCTTTTGAAGAAGAAGTGATGCTTGGAGGTTTTGACGCAGCACCTGTGAAGTCTGAAGGTGCAGGAGTGGCTTTTGACACAGCTCAAGAGTCTTTCACTGCTCGTTACACTCACGATACTGTTGCGTTGGCGTTTAGCATTACTGAAGAAGCAATCGAAGATAACTTGTACGACAGATTGTCTGCAAGATATACAAGAGCGCTAGCTAGAAGTATGTCAACAACTAAGCAAATTAAAGCAGCCTCAGTTTTAAACAATGCCTTCAACAGCAGTTTCGCTGGTGGAGATGGTAAAGAGCTCTGTGCTACTGATCACCCTACTATTGGTGGTGGTACTTTTAGAAACGAGCTTTCTACTTCTGCTGACCTGAACGAAACTTCGTTAGAACAAGCATTGATTGATATTGCGGCGTTTATTGATGAACGTGGATTGAGAATAGCAATTCAAGGAACTAAGTTAATTATTCCTAAAGAGCTACAATTTACTGCTGACAGATTGCTTGAGTCACCAGGTAGAGTAAATACTTCTGACAACGATATTAACGCTGTTAGAAATATGGGCATGATTCCTCAAGGATACGTGGTCAACCACTACTTAACTGACACTGACGCTTTCTTCATTAAGACTGATTCACCGAACGGATTCAAAATGTTTGAACGTTCACCAATCAGAACTTCAATGGAAGCTGACTTCGACACAGGTAATGTACGTTACAAGGCTAGAGAGAGATACTCATTCGGATTCTCAGATCCTAGATGTGTATTTGGTTCTCCTGGAGCATAATGTTCACACTTAATTAGGAACCCCGCCGGGGGTTTCGTACTCAACCCGGCAACTTTTATTTGTCCCCTTTTTAAAAAATACTATATAATCTTATTACTAGGATTATTTTAATTTGTTCTATCAACTGACCTAGCAGACAAGCCAAGATGATAGGACTTATTCTCTTGGAGGGAATTATGGCAAAATCAACTTTTAGTGGACCAATTAGATCGCTTGCAGGAATTATCACTGCAGGTAACGCTAATGTGGTCAGTTTAACTGCAGACACTACTTTAACAGTGGATGCACATGCGGGTAAGATTCTAACGACTAACGATGCAGATGGTAAATTTACTTTACCTAGTATTGTGGCAACTGCTCCTGGCAGAGATGATGACCCTAATCAATTAAATAATTTAGGAGCTAGTTTCTTCTTTGTGGTAGAAACAGCAGCAACTGACATGGATATCTTAACTGATGGTACTGACAAATTTGTTGGTGGCCTATACACAGGTAAAGATGACGCTACAGGTAAAACATTTATCTCTGGTGCATCTAATGATGTTATTACTATGAATGGTTCTACTAAAGGTGGACTAGCTGGTAGTATTGTTAAAGTTACTGCTATCGCTTCAGCTAAATATGCTGTCGAAGGTATAATTTTAGGCTCAGGCACTATAGTTACACCATTTGCTGACGCATAATCAGGAGTAAGACATGGCTGATACAGTAACAAGTCAAACTATTCAAGACGGTAATAAAACTGCCGTCTTGAAGTTTACTAATGAATCAGATGGAACAGGCGAAGCTTCAGTTAAAAAAGTAGATGTCTCAGCGTTAGCTGCAGATAGTCAAGGTAATGCCTGCACTTCAGTTTCTATCGCAAGAATTTACTGGGCGTGCAGAGGTATGGGTGTTGATATCGAATTTGATGCTTCAACAAACGTACTAGCTATACCTTTACCAGCAGATAGCACGGGTGATGAATACTATGATTTATTTGGTAGCATACCTAATAATGCAGGTTCTGGCGTAACTGGTGACATAGATTTCACCACAGTTAGCGCTAGCAATGGTGACGCCTATTCAATTATTCTGGTTTTACATAAAAACTATTAATAAATATGGCAACATCTGGAACTACTGCGTTTGATTTAAGCATCGACGAGTTAATCGAAGAAGCTTTTGAACGTTGTGGTTTAGAGCTGAGAACAGGCTACGATTTAGATTCGGCTAGAAGATCATTAAATATAATGATGGCTGACTGGGCTAATCGTGGTCTGAATCAGTGGACTATAGTTGAAAGAACTTTTACTACAACAAAAGGTACGAGTTCTTATAATCTAGATACTGATTTGATAGATATCACTGAAGCAGTGATTACTAGAGACAGCACAGATATTCAGTTGGAAAAAATAAGTAGATCAGATTATTTATTTACTCCAACTAAAACTCAACAAGCTAGACCGACACAATTCTTTTTGGATAGACAAACTACTCCAGTAATTAAATTATTTCCAACACCAGAAAACTCTACCGATGTAATTAAATACAATGCGTTAACTAGGATTCAAGACGCTGGTGATTACACTAATAACATGGAAGTAGTTTTTAGGTTTATACCTTGTTTAGTGTCTGGACTAGCCTATTACATAGCTATGAAAAGAGCTCCTGAAAAAATAGCTTTGCTAAAACAAGTTTATGATGAAGAATTTGATCGAGCAGCTTTTGAAGATATAGACAGTGTAAGTTCCAGATTTTTACCTGGCCGAACCGTTATCTAATGCCTAAGAAAAGAGACCCAAAAAAAGGCACAGGTAAAAAACCAAAAGGTTCAGGACGTAGGTTATATACTGACGAAAACCCAAAAGACACGGTGAGGATTAAATTTGCTACCCCAGCAGATGCTAGAGCTACGGTGGCAAAAGTGAAAAAGATTAAGAAACCTTTTGCACGAAAAATTCAAATACTTACAGTAGGAGAACAGCGTGCTAAAGTTATGGGTAAAAATCAAGTGGTAAGCATTTTTAAAAAAGGTAAAGAAGCTCTTAGAAAACAGAGGAAAGCATGAGTTATGCAGTTGGTAAAAAAGCGTACGGACTATGTGACATTTGTGGTCAACGTTTTCGTTTGAATCAGCTTAAAAAACAATGGAACGGACTCAGAGTATGTCCTCAAGACTACAGCGAAAAACATCCTCAACTACAACCAAGACACAAACCAGCGGACCCTCAAGCTCTGCGTGATCCTAGACCAGACACTGATTTAGAGGTTGGACAAGGCAGAGTGACAACTAATGATGATCCTATCGGTAGGATTATTTTAGGAAACAAATTAACAGCATCTATTGGAGATGTTACAATCACAACATGACCTTAACTGAATTAAAAACTTTAGTAGAAAATTTTGTAGAAAGTTCTGAAACTACTTTTGTAGCTTCGTTAAACGATTTTATAAAATCAGCAGAGGACAGAATCTTTGAATTAGTGCAGTCTGATTTTTTTAAAAAAACAGTTTCAGGTAATGTGACTACAGGTAATAGATTTTTAACTTGCCCAACAGATTTTGTTTTAAGTATTTCTTTAGCAGTTATAGATGGTAATAGTGACTATCATTATCTTTCAAAAAAACATTCTAGTTTTATGCAGGAATATAGCAAAGATATAGCTGATTCTTCGTTACGAGGACTGCCAAAGTATTACGCAGATTATGATAAAGAATTATCAACCGCTGCTGATGATGGCTCTACTTTATTAGTAGCTCCTGTACCTGACACAAATTATTCTGTTGAACTAACTTATCTACATAAACCAAATAGTTTAGTTACAGATACCACTGGAACTTGGTTATCTACTAATGCTAGAAACGCGCTTTTATATGGAACTTTAGTAGAGGCATATACTTTTTTAAAAGGAGATCAAGATATCATGGCCTTGTATGAAAATAGATTTATGCAAGAAATAGAACGATTGAAAAATAGAGCAGAGGCAAGAGGTAGACGTGATGAATACAGATATGATTCATTGCGTTCAAATGTGACATAAATCTAGGGGCGTAAGTGAAGCCGATAAAAAAATTAAAGGGGAAGACAGTAGGCATCGTTGGACTAGGATCCAGTCAATTAGAATACAATTTAGCTAAATCACACAGTCAACATTTTGATGAGGTTTGGGCTATAAACAATGTGGCTTCAGTAATTTATCACGACAGAGTTTTTATGATGGACCCACCTGCTAGGTTTTTGGATACCGATAATGCTGGTGGTCAAACTGAAGGTATTCGTAAACTTTTATTAAAACACGACAAGCCTATTTATACTTGTGTAGATGACGAACGCTGTAATGAAAATTTAATGGAGTATCCTATTGCAGAGATAGTCAAAGATTTAAACTGTCATTATTTAAACAACACAGTAGCGTATGCGATTGCTTTTGCACTTTGGAATCAAGTAGGTTGTTTAAAATTATTTGGTATAGATTTTTCATATAAAGGTAATTTACATTTTGCTGAAGCAGGCAGAGCTTGCGTAGAGTTTTGGTTATGCAAATGTTCAGAGGCAGGTATGCAGATAGAAGTTGCTTCCAGTAGCGGACTGTTAGATACCTCGATACCTTTAAATGAAAAGCTTTACGGCTATCATAGACTAGACGATCCTTTACTTCCTGTTTTAAAAGACGGAGTTTTAACTGTGCAAAAGCAAAGTGCTTTTGAAAAAAAGGTTACAGAGGAACAAATTTTGATTGGTCGTCACGATGAACATTTAAAACCAGTGGAGCCAAACAAATGGTAGACGAAATAACTCCTGGTGGATTACCAGAATTAGGTATAGTAGAAGCAAAAACAGCTAACTTTGGTGGACATCCACCAGAGTTTTGGGCAGAGCGTTTAACAGAAAAATTAGTGCAAGCTTCTGGAGACTATGAACCACACGTTATTGAACAAGCAAAAGCTTATCGAGATTTAATTTATCAAGTTTGTTTAATTTACATAAAAAATGCTATAAAATCATACAAAGCTAGTTTGATTCAAGAGCTGATAAAAGGCGGCGATGAAGACTTAGCTAAAATTATAAAAAGGATATAAACATGGCAATATCATCGACACTTACAACTAGTTTCAAGAAAGAGTTACTTGAAGCAGTGCACAACTTTAAAAACTCTGGTGGTGATACTTTTAAACTAGCTTTATACACAAGTTCGGCTACTTTAGGAGCCACGACTACTGCTTTTACAACTACTGGTCAAGCTAGTGGTACTAATTACTCTTCCGGCGGTGGCACTTTAACTAGAGTAGATCCTACAACTGGTGGAACCACAGGTTTCACAGACTTTGCAGATTTAACTTTTGGCACAGCCACTATTACAGCTAGAGGTTGCATGATTTATAATTCATCTGACAGTAATAAATCTGTAGCTACTATTGATTTTGGTGGAGACAAAACTTCTACTGCTGGTGATTTCACAATCGTGTTTCCAGCTGCAGCAGCAAGCACGGCTATTATTAGAATAGCGTAAGGGGGAGAGCATGGCTCTTGTCCTTAACGATAGGGTAAAAGAAACCACTACCACCACAGGTACGGGTACTCTAAACCTAGCTGGTGCTGCTACCAACTTTGAAACTTTTGTTGCTGGCATAGGTGACGGCAATACCGTTTATTATGCTATCGTGCATCAAAGCGCAGCTGAGTTTGAAGTAGGCCTTGGTACTGTTACCGATGCTACTCCCGACACTTTATCTAGGACAACTATTCTTAGTAGTTCTAACTCTGATTCTGCAGTTAATTTTTCTTCTGGTACTAAAGATGTATTCTGTACTTTGCCTGCTAGTAAAACAGTCTTTGAAGATGCAAGTAGCAATGTTACTTTGCCCGGAACTATAACAGCAGTAGGCACATCTGTATTTACTAATTTAGATATTTCAGGTGATGTAGATGTAGACGGCACATTAGAAGCTGATGCTATGACTTTAGACGGCACAGCTATTACAACCACAGCCACTTTAAGCACTGGTATTTCTAATAACAATGTGCCTAAATTTACAAGTGGCGTAGTTGATGACGATTTCTTAAGAGTTAATGGCACAGCTATAGAAGGTAGGTCAGCGAGTGAAGTCCTATCAGATATAGGTGCTTCTGCTGCTGCAGGTAGTTCAAGTATTGTTACTACAGGTGCATTAGATTCAGGATCAATTACGAGTGGTTTTGGCACAATTAATAATGGTTCTAGCACGATCACAACCACTGGTGCTATTACTGGTGGGTCATTAGTTGCAGACAACATAACTATAGATGGCACAGAAATAGATTTATCTTCTGGCTCTCTAACAGTAGATGTAGCAGACGATATTACTCTTGATGCTGATGGAGGAACTATTATTTTCAAAGACGGAGGGACAGAAATAGGATTTTTTGCTTTAGACAATTCTGGTTTCTTTGATATGCTTTCTTCCGTTTCAGATGCAGATATAAGAATCAGAGGGAATGATGGTGGCAGCACAATAACAGCACTTACCTTTGATATGTCAGATGCAGGCGCAGCAACATTTAACAATGATGTAACTGCATTTTCAGATGCTAGATTAAAAGATAATATTGAAACTCTTGAGAATGGATTACAAAAAATAGAACAATTAAGAGGAGTAACTTACACAAGAGATAATAAAGAAAGTATTGGGGTGATTGCTCAAGAAGTAGAAAAAATATTACCAGAAATAGTCAAAACAGCAGATGATGAAATGGGTACAAAATCTGTTGATTATAGTAGAATAACTGCAGTGTTGATTGAAGCAGTGAAAGAATTATCTGCAAAAGTTCAAGAATTAGAGAGTAAATAATGGCAGTCCCAACAGGTACGGCAAAATTTTCAGAAATACAAACAGAATTTGGTGGAAGCAATCCTATCTCTTTGAGTGAATATTATTCTGGTGGATCTTTAGTAAAAGCAAATTTAGGAATTTTCGCACCCAATGGCGTACCCACTTCTGGAACAATAAGCGTAAATGATTTTCGAGGCGCCGAAAACACTAGTGAATTTTGGACTACAAGTGTTAATTTTACTCAAGCTGGTAGACCTATTGTTGGAGGCACGGTTGCAGGACAATCAAGTCTTGGGTCAGGAGCACCCGCTCCAGTTATATCAGATACCACACCTGACAACGGTAGAGTTATGAAAAGTAGCACACTACGAGAACTTTATTATTTACAACCACAAGCTGCAAAAGGAAGCCCGCCCTCTGCAGTGTCGTTTAATGTAACTTTAAATCCAACACCATCAGATTCAGATATGAACAATGATACAGATGCTTTTAAATTTATAACAGATGCTGGCGTTCGCACCTATCAAAGAAATGCGGCAACTTACAATGCGGTTACTAATACTTTTCATACCTGGGTATGGGGAAGTTCACCTTTTGGTCCTCAATCAACAAGAGATGTTACTTTTGACTGTAATTAAACATGGCTTTAGTACATAAAACAGACAATGGTGTAAAAAGAGTTGGTAAACATTATGCAGACGAACATTATTGGGAAATGCCTGCAATACTAGATAGTAAGGGAGAGGTAGATGAAGCTGCTTCTGAAAAAGTTTTAGATGAATTACACTATAACGAAGTTACCTCTTTTGTTGTAAAAGAAACCACGGTGCATCCATATATTGATGCAACAGACGTTGGTGAAATATGACTTTAATTAAAGGGTTTACAAACATGACAAGTCTTAAAGTTGAAGACGACTTAATGATTACAGTAGTTACAGGTGATAAAGGCACTGTTGCAACAAGAGAATTAGTAGATATACCAAACCCAACATTACACACAATACATGAAAATAATAAATTATTTTCATTGCCTATAAAATGGGTAATTTTAAAAGGCAGTGCTTCACATAGTTGGTATTGGGAGGATGAAATTGATATTACAAAAGAAGATTTAGAAGAATTAGAAGAACTTAATAAAGATGATACGTTAAAAAATTCTTCAAACTACGTAGCTACCACTTTAGACGACGCCATAGCTAATAAAAAATATGGTTTTACTTATACCTATGATTGTCCTTTTACTACTTTGACTTCTACACAAGTAAAATACCAACTAATATGTAAAGGAATACTAGAAGCATTACAAGACGACACTAGATATTTATGTGTTATTACAAACAATGCTAATTATTCTCTAGGTATTTTAGATATACCTATAGGACAAACGTCTACTTTAACAAAGCAAGGTACATTGGATTACGTAATTTTTAGTGGAGCATGTGAGGTTAATGATGTTGCTATAGCAGAAAACACTTATAAAAAACTAACAAGTAATTCGATAAACATAAAAAATACTGATAGTAGAGATATTAGAATAGTGGTGGTATCGAAATAATGTGGAACCCTATAGCAATAGGTAAAAGTATAAATTTTCTTTTAACAGAGTTTGGCGAAGGCAACGATCTTAAACCAGAAACTAAAGATGAAAACGGTGAAGTAAGAATTAGTTACATATTAAGTTTGTATAGAGAACTTAATATACCTTTTGGTCCAATGATGACTTTAAGAAATCGTAGAACTAAAAAAGGTAGAGATGTTTGTTGGGGGCGTAAACATAATGACCCAGAGTATATAGAGTCGGTAGTTATTCCAAAACTCATGGACTTCGATTATCTTAAAAATTTACCAGCAAACACCATAGGTGCAGGTTATTATAGAATTGTTAAAGAATATGGTATTGAAGACTTATATAATCAAAGATTTTCACAAGAAGAAGCAAATAAATTTAAAGGTGCCTATTCTTCTTTTGCAGAAGAAATAAGAGCAAACTGTTCAAGACATATACTTTTAACTCACGATAATTGGCATATACTAACTGGCTATAATACCGATACGTTAGGAGAAGCTCTATTGCAAACCATAACCGCAAAATGTTTTTATTTATATCAAGCACATTTAGTAGGGTTTTTCGGTATGTTAAAAGTAGTGAAAGAAACTAAGAGTTGGTTGCCTTTTAAAGCATGGTTAGAATGTTTGCGGTTAGCAAAACAAATAAATAATAGTTTTGTTTATTATGGACCACTTGAATTTATTGAAGAAGATGTAAATAAATTAAGAAAAAAATTTAACATCAAAAAACCTAAAATTTATAATGAATATTACCAAAAATATAAGTTGGAACTTTCCAATACTGACTAAAATAAAAAACTACTATTTAGCTAATGGTTTAATTAAAACTTTAATTTGGATTGTGTTCATAGTTATTGGTACAAAAATTATTATAATAAACGGGGGAATAGGGTTAATTAATTATTTATTTGGTACAGAAATACCTTATGGTCCTGTTTTATATTATTTAGGTGTGTTATGAACAGTTCTTGGCAGCTTTGGGAGAAAGGAGTTAGTGATGAGGTTTTAGAAAAAATCTTAGAAGTAACAAATAAGTTGAAGCTAGAAGAAGCGCAAGTAGGAACTGATGCACGTCCTATAACAGATTCTAATACAAGAAGATCAAAAACTGGTTTTTTAAATGCTTTAAATCCTGAACATGAAAACATATATGCTCTTTGCACAAACTTTTTTTATCAAGCAAACACTAATGCTTTTGGTGTAAATTTATCAAGGTTGTCTGACATACAATACACAGAATATCATGCAGAAGATGAAGGATTTTATACTATGCACCAGGATTGTTTTTTAGAATCAGAAAAACTTATAGATAGAAAATTAAGTTTGACAATACAATTATCAGATCCTAATGAATATGAAGGAGGGGACTTTGTTTTTGATACTGCTTTTGTAAGCACTAGACCTGATAGACGACTTTTAAAACAAAAAGGCGCGGTTTTAGTATTTCCTTCGTTTATGACGCATAAAGTAGAACCAGTTACAAAAGGTATAAGAAAAAGTTTGGTAGCTTGGATTGATGGACCCTGTTGGCGATAAACACAATTTAAAAAATAAAAAATTATTATCTTATGATTCTGAAATGATGGATCTAGATTATTATGTAAGCACCGCTTATAAAAAACCAATAAAATATACCAAACATTTCGATATGGTCTACACTTTACCTTTTTTAGATAAAGATTTTTGTAATGAACTTTTAACAGAAATTAAATGTATTGAAAAAAATTTTAATTATGAAGGAAACGAACAAGAACATATAAGTGTAAGAAGTCCAGAATTAAAACTTAAAAATATATGCCCTGAATTATCAAAACATTTATTAGAAAGAGTTTGCGCTTTTGGTAATGCTTTTTTTATTAAATGTTTTGATACACCTGTAACTGGTGGCAGTGTTCATGTAACAAAATATAATAAAGAATGGGTGGGTCAAGAACACACAGACCTTTGCGACGTATCGGTTTTAGTTTCTTTAAATGAAAAAGAGTTTGAAGGAGGAGGCACAGAATTTAAAGGTGGGATAATAAAACCGTTGTCTGTAGGTTCTGCCATAATTTTTCCAAGTTACATAACCAAACATAAAGGATTATCTATAACTTCAGGAGAAAGATATTTATTAGTTTTTTGGTTGACACGATCAATGTAAGATATAATTAACTATGGATGATAATATTAAAATAAACGGTAAAGATTAGAGGAGTAACGTGCTTGGTATAGTCGCGTTTGCTCAAGCTCCTTTTGCGGATTTAGGCAGGGCTAGCTTTGAAGTAAGTATTGATGGAATAAGTGCAACTAGTGCACTAGGCTCTGTAACCGTAGATGCAGAGGCAAATGTTTCTGTAACTGGTCAAAATGCAACTTCTGCTGTAGCAGGAGTAGGAGTAAATGCGCAAGCAGTTGCTACCTTACCAAGTTTACTTGGTACCGTTGGCTCGGTATCAGTGACCACAGATGCCGAAGCAAGTGTTACTTTATCTACTTTAGTTGCTACTTCAGCGTTAGGGACTTCAACAGTTCATCACAATGCCAAGTCCACTTTGTCTGGTGTTGTTGGCACTACTAGCTTAGGTACGACTACTGTTAGTCACACAGACAATCCACAGATTACAGGAGTAGCAGCCACTGCAAGTATAGGCAGTGTAACTGTTGCACTTGGGGTAACAATTACAATTACTGATCAAGCAGGAACTTCTAGTTTAGGCACTGTAAGTGTTACGGCCCCTGTATCTTTAAATTTAACAGGGCAAGAAATAACTTCTAGTCTTGGTTCTGTAACTACTTTAGCTAAAGCCAAAGTAACTCTTACCGCTTTAACAGCTACAGGTGAAGTTGGCGAAACTATAATTTGGTTTAAAATTGATGACACACAAACACCAAACTATAGCGATGTAAACGAAGCACAAACTTCTAATTATAGTAATATTGATACCACACAAACACCAAATTATAGTAATATAAATGAAACACAAACTCCTGGATGGTCTGCTGTTTCTGAAACTCAGACTCCTAATTGGGAAGAAGTGGCATAGAGGTAATACATGGCAACTTACGTTAACGATTTAAGATTAAAAGAAATTAGCACAGGTGACGAATCAGGCACATGGGGCACTTCAACAAATCGTAATTTGGAATTAATTTCAGAAGCTTTTGCTCGTGGCACCAAAGATTGTTTTAGTTCTGATGCCGACGCTACTGAAACGATTGCCGATGGCGCTACTGATGAAGTCAGAAAATTATATTTAAAAGTAACTTCTTCAGCTACTTTAAGCGCTACTAGAACTTTAACACTAGCTCCCAATACAGTTTCCAAAGTTTGGATCATTGAAAATGCTACCACTGGCAGTCAATCAATTACTCTTTCTCAAGGCAGTGGAGCAAATGTAACCATCGCTAATGGTGAAGTAAAAGTTATAGCTACTGATGGAGCTGGATCTGGAGCAGCAGTTTATGACTTGTTTACAGATTTAAGTGTTGCTGGCAATTTTAAAGTATCTAGTGATTTAACTGTTAGTGGAGATTTAACGGTCAGTGGAGATGACATTACCATGGGCACCAATACCGCAGGACATCTTTTAGTGGCCGACGGTACGAATTATAATCCAGTGGCTTTATCTGGCGATGCCACCTTAGCTAGTAGTGGTGCAATAACTATTGCTAACGATGCAGTTGAACAAGCCATGATTGCTGACGATGCTGTTGGCGCGGATCAACTAGCTTCAAACGCTGTGGTAGATGCTAGCGTTGCCTCTGGGGCTGCGATTGACGCTGCTAAAATAGCAAACGGTAATGTAAGCAATACAGAGTTTCAAGCATTGGATGGTGTGAGTTCTGCTATACAAACTCAATTAGACGCAAAAACTACTTTAGCTGCGGTTTATCCAGTAGGCTCTATTTATATAAATGCTAGTAACGCTACTAATCCAAGTAGTCTATTAGGTTTTGGAACATGGGAAGCTTTTGGTGAAGGTAAAGTGCCGGTTGGTAAAGCTTCTTCTGGAACTTTTGGCACGGCTGGAGCGACTCCTGGTGCTGAAACCGATAGCATTACTCTTACCGATACTAATTTACCGCCACACGCACACGGAGCGCCAAACAAAGACTGCGGAAGTTATTCAAGCGGTCAAGGATTAACCACTGATAGTTTCACAATTAATACTTACTGTGATACAAATGGTAACTCAACCACGCGTGCTCCTTTAACCACTGATGAAATATTTAATAGTAGTGGTACTGATTTAGGTAGCGCTACTGCTTTTACTGTTGACGTTGTGCAGCCTTCAATAGTTGTTTATATGTGGAAGAGAACCGCATGATAATAAAAGGTTGACTTTTACAAAAAAAGTCTAGCTGTAGTATAATTTTATTATGAAAAAATTAGTTGGGGCGTTGGCTCTTTTCCTGCTATCTATGTCTGCAACTGCTGCACAAACAGGCGATTGTGATATGGGCACACAATATTGTGAAGGCAATAGTTTAACCACTACTAATACAACCACTACAACCAATACCAATACTAATAACAACACTAACAATAATACCAACACTAATACGAATACTAATAACAACACTAATACCAATGTCTCTACTAATACAAATACCAACACTAGTTCAAGCACTAGTATTAATACTAGCACTAGCACTGTTAATTCTACTGCTACTCAAAATGTGACTAACAATAATACTAATGTAAATACTAATACTTCGACTAATAACAATACCAGCACTAGCACTTCTGAAGTAAACACTAACAATCAAAACGTAAATACAAACACTAATACAACAACGAATACTAATAACAACACGTCTAACTCTACGCAAAAGATAGAACAAGATATTACTTCGCCACCAGCTTCTGCTATCGCACCTAGTATCATGTCCTATTCACAGGATCTTTGTACCACTGGAGTGTCAGGAGCTTTTCAAGGCCAGCTATTTGGTTTGTCTGGAGGTAAATCAGTACGTGATGAAAATTGTGAAAGATTAAAATTGTCAAAATATTTATACGATAGTGGTATGAAAGTTGCTGCTGTTTCAATTCTTTGCCAAGATGCTAGAGTTTTTGAAGCCATGCAAAATGCTGGCACTCCTTGTCCTTACAAGGGTTTGATAGGTGAAGAAGCAAAGATAGCTTGGACTCAAAACAAAAAACAAA
>JAKQYG010000430.1 GCA_023356515.1 Trichodesmium sp. MAG_R04
AGGTTTTATTAGTATGGGCCATTTGTAATTCTTTTTCAAAATCTGAAAGAACTCGTAGACCTCGAATTAGGACTTTAGCCTGTTGCATTTTTGCATAGTTTACCGCTAAACCATCAAAACTGGCTACTTCTACATTAAGCAGATGTTCTGTAGAATGACGAATTTGATTCAGACGCTGCTCAACAGTAAATAAAGAAGTTTTGCTGGGGTTTCGCAGTACGACCACCATCACTTTTTCAAAAAGTTTACACCCTCGTTCTATAATATCTATATGGCCGAGGGTAATAGGGTCGAAACTGCCTGGATAGATTGCAATCACGGGGTAAAGTATTTAGTAGTTACTGAAGTATTTTAGCAGGCTTTTTCAAAAATTTACTCAACTATTAAAACTTGGGCGTGTAATGTAAAAATTAATAAGTATGACTCGACAAAAGGCATTATTCCTACTAAGGCAGGCTTTAAATAATTCCACTGCTGAATTTCGTGATGGTCAATGGGAGGCTATTGAAGCTATTACTGAAATTCAAAGCCGTCTTTTAGTTGTGCAACGCACTGGTTGGGGTAAAAGTTTTGTCTATTTTTTAGCTACTCGTTTACTTCGGGATGAAGGTAAGGGTCTTACTCTATTAATTTCCCCACTTTTAGCATTAATAAGAAATCAAATTGCTGCTGCCGAACGAATCGGAATTAGGGCTAAAACAATTAACTCCAGCAACTTGGAAGAATGGGAAAAAGTAGAAAATGATTTAATAGCAAGAAAGGTAGATATTTTATTAATTTCTCCTGAAAGATTAGCAAATGAAAAATTCCGAGAAAATATTTTAATTCCTGTAGCTAAAAATATCGGTTTATTTGTAGTTGATGAAGCTCACTGTATTTCTGATTGGGGACATGACTTTCGTCCAGATTATCGACGAATTGTGAGAATTTTACAAGCTTTACCAAAAAATATTCCTGTGCTTGCTACTACTGCTACTGCCAATAATCGAGTTGTAGATGATATTGCTTTTCAACTAGGTAAAAATCTGAAAATATTTAGGGGTTCTTTAACTAGAAATAGTCTCCAATTACAAAATATTTATCTGCCATCTTCTCCTGATCGTTTAGCATGGTTAGCAGAACATTTACCTAATATTCCTGGCAGTGGAATTATTTACACTTTAACTATTAGAGATGGGGAAATAGTTACCAACTGGCTAAAGTCTCAAGGAATAAATGTAGTAGCTTATCATAGTAAGAAAGATACGGAAGAGCGAGAAGAATTAGAACAGCAATTATTGAATAATGAAATTAAAGCATTAATAGCAACTGTGGCTCTAGGAATGGGTTTTGATAAACCAGATTTAGGATTTGTTATTCATTATCAACGTCCTGGATCTGTAGTACATTACTATCAACAAGTAGGTCGTGCTGGTAGGGGAGTAGAAAATGCCTATGGTATTCTTCTAAGTGGCGAAGAGGATGAAGAAATTACTAATTATTTTATTGAAACTGCTTTTCCTCCAGAAGCTCATAATCAGGCAGTTTTGGATACATTAAATCAAGCTGAAGATGGTCTTTCTGTTCCTATGTTAGAGGAAAAGTTAAATCTTACTAATGGGCAAATAAATAAAGTTTTGAAGTTATTATCTATCGAAACTCCATCCCCAGTAAAAAAAATAAAGTCAAAGTATTATGCTACCCCAATTAATTATCAAATAAACACAGAAAAAATAGCAAGATTGACTGAAATACGTTATCAAGAGCAGGCTCGAATGTGGGATTATATGCAAAGTCAAGAATGTTTAATGCAGTTTCTTAGAAAAGAATTAGATGACCCAAATCCTGGCCCTTGTGGTAAATGTGCTATTTGCTTAGGAAAACCACTTTTGCCAGAGAGTGTTTCCTCAAAGTTTGTGGCAGAAGCTGTACAATTTTTACAGACTAGGGAAGAAATTATTGAGCCTAGGAAAAAATGGCCTAAAAATGCTTTATCAACTTATAATTTTAAAGGCAATATTTCTGAAAACTTACAGGCAGAAATTGGGCGATCGCTTTCTCTTTGGAATGATGCTGGTTGGGGCAAAATTGTTAAAGAAGGTAAATATAAAGATTGTCGTTTTGAGGATAGATTAATTCAAGCTACATATGATATGATTCAACGTTGGCAACCTCAACCTTTTCCTACTTGGGTTACTTGTATTCCTTCTTTAAATCGTCAGAAACTTGTTCCTAACTTTACTCAACGTCTCGCTCAAAAACTAGGTTTACCTTTTGTTCCATGCATTATAAAAATTCGTCAGACTTTACTCCAAAAAGAAATGAGTAATAGTTATAAACAGGCTCATAATTTAGATGGTGCTTTTAAAGTTGATAATTGGGAGGAAATTAGGGGAAATGTATTTTTAGTAGATGATATTGTAGACTCAAGATGGACTTTTACTGTTGTTGCAGCACTTTTGCGAAATGCTGGTTCTGGTCAAGTTTTTCCATTGGCTTTAGCAATAAATAGATTTAAATAAGGAACAAAGAAGACTGAATTTGGGAAGATTCATAAATAAATAATAGGGATTGGTTAATGAGATTTTCCTACTCTTCTTGAAACTCTTCAACTGAGCTGATGCACAAATCTTGAAATACCAAAAAAATCCTAAGTTTTTGTGTCTTTAAATGACTTATTATTGTATACCTTGTTCAGAGAAAAAAATATTTTAAATTCTAAATTCTAAATTCTAAATTCTAAATTACCTGTTTCTCTAAGCTATATTTTTTGCTAAATAACAAAATAGAAATACCTCCTAAAAATTATCTAATAAAAATGGTTAATCATGTTTTATCTTCAGATGCACAAGGAATTTTATTATTATGTGCTAGTTTTGGTCAAAATAGAAAGCTACAGCTACAGCCAAAACCTTTAACCTTAAGTGAGTATAATATACTTGCCAAAATTTTAATTGAAAATAAACTTAGACCAAGAGATTTGCTAAGTTTAAATGGATTAGATATACTGCAAAATATTAATGATAAAAAATTAAATTATGAGCGATTAAAAATTTTATTAGAAAGAGGTGGAATTCTAGCTATTACTATAGAAAAGTGGGTTAATCAAGGTTTATGGATTATTACGAGAAGTGACAAAAATTATCCTATAAAATTGAAGCAGACTTTGCAACATTTAGCTCCAGTAATTATTTATGGTGTAGGAAATATAGAATTATTAGAAAAGGGTGGATTAGCTATAGTGGGTTCTCGTGATATTAATGAAGAAGAAGCTGAATATACAAAGAAGGTCGGAAAAGTTTGTGCATCTGAAGGTATTAATATAATTTCTGGGGGTGCAAAAGGGATAGACCAAGAAGCAATGTTAGGAACTTTAGAGGTTGGTGGTACTGCGGTTGGAGTTTTGGCAGATAGTTTAAATAAAGCGTCTGTTTCTAAAAAATATCGTGACAGTATTAGGGCTGATAAACTAACTTTAATTTCTACTTGTGACCCTGATGCGGGATTTAATATTGGTAATGCAATGGGTCGGAATAAATATATTTATGCTTTGTCTGATTATGCTTTAGTTGTAAGTAGTAGTTTAAATAAGGGTGGCACTTGGGCTGGGGCTACAGAGGTTTTAAATAAATATCAGAAAATACCTGTATTTGTAAAGGTTCAAGGTAAGGTTAAAGAGGGAAATAAAGCTCTTTTGGAGAAAGGAGCAATGTCTTTTCCTGTTGAGCCATGGAATAGTAATTTAAAGGAGCTTTTGGAGATATCAA
>JAKQYG010000431.1 GCA_023356515.1 Trichodesmium sp. MAG_R04
GCACAAGCTAATGAGGTATTAGCTTGTGCCTCAAAAACAATACAAAGTCAATCTGAAGCTACTTTTTTAAATGTCGCTAGACTAGAAAAAGACTTTTGGCAAATGGCGTATAATGCCACTAATTAACTTTAGGAGAAATTCAAAAAATGACACGAGCTATCATGGAAACAGAAAAGGGAACAATTAATCTAGAATTGTTTGATAATGATGCTCCCAACACTGTAAAAAATTTTGTCGAATTAAGTGAAAAAGGATTTTATGATGGCTTAAATTTTCATCGTGTTATTCCTAACTTTATGATTCAAGGAGGTTGTCCTAAAGGTACAGGTGTAGGTGGTCCTGGTTATAAAATTAAATGTGAAATTAATAGTAATAAACATTTAGAAGGAACTTTATCCATGGCTCATGCTGGTAAAGATACAGGTGGCAGTCAATTCTTTATTTGTCACTCTCCCGAACCTCATTTAGATGGGGTTCATACAACTTTTGGAAAAACTGAAGATATGGAAGTTGTAAATTCTATTCGTCAGGGTGATAAAATTCTTTCTGTGAAGATTGAGAAGTAATTGAAATCTAGCCCATCTATATCTATACTTTTTGATGTAGATGGGGATGTTTTATAGGATTAATTTGATATATATAGCACAATACGGTTCAGATACGATGCAAACTCGTATTATATAGAAGTATTAGATAAGCTTTTCAGACTACAGAGCTGCAAAAAAAATCATTAACTGAGCTGTATATACTCTAGGCCTTGTTTCGTAATACTTTCAGCCTTGAAAGCAAGCAAAATGTAGGATTTAAAATTCACAGGACTTACGCAGGACCGCTATATATGGTGCAAAAACCTGTCATTTTCAAGATATTACCACTACAATTAGTGCCGTTGCGTAACTCCTGATTCAATTACCAAGGACTACCAATCATAGTAAACCCTGACCAATAATAGGGGTGGGAAAATTTTAAATTTCCAAGATTCCTTAAGTTTGGCGGTAACTCCACTACCATATTCCCTCTACTTATGATTAAATTCCCTTCTGTAATTACCACCTCTCCCCGCAACATTGCTAACTGTGCTTGTCTTAGGGCTTCTGCTTTAACTTTGACATTATTCAGGTGGACATAAAACTCTGTCATTAAGCCCAATGTTGCCTCATCACTCACATACCAAATACTAGCTAATACTGACTTCACTCCTGAGCCTATCGCTAACCCTGCAAACCCTAATTCAGCATTTTTGTCTCCCACAGCAGTACGACAAGCTGATAATACTAACAACTCAACTGTAGGTTTATTCCAACCTAACTTTCTCATTTCGTCTAACTTTATTTGTTCTGAACCCCACAGTTGAATATAGGAATTACTAGCCTTACCAGGTCTAAATTCGGCATGAGTGGCTAGGTGAATAATAGGATAGGGATAATTTTGTCGTTGAGCTAATAAGTTACTTTTGGTAAAATCTTCATTGATAAATTGACTACCTTGCCACAATTGTTCGGAAATGGTTTCTAGCTCTATGGGTACTGATGGTAAAGGGTTTTGCTTAATAAACTGACTCGCTCCCATTGCTAATACCTGAGTATTTTGAAGTTCATACTTACGGTACCGAGTATCTATTAAACTAAAGCTTGGAATTAAACCGAGGCTATATTTTTCAATCAGGAATTGTTTCCCATCGTGCAATGCTGCTATAGGTAAAGTCCGTAAACCTTTATCCATACTAAATAGTAAGGTCTTAATGTTTGCTGCTTCTAACTCTTTTGATATAGGTGTAATCAGCAAATCATATAATGTTTGTGCTGGTGTTAGATAACTATTACTACGACGATGGGCAGGACTTGTAATGTATGCGCGAAATTTTAAGAGAACTTTCATAAGTTCTTTTCTTTTGACTGGGGAAATGATTTTAATAATTGGCTCATTTTCGTTTTTAGTGTATAGTTTTAATTGTAAGTGTTCTGGATAAACCTTAACATAGACAATTGCAGATTCTGTTCCAGTTTTATTTGCTAAATCTTTTAATACTTCTCGAAGACTTTTTTGATTAAGTAATTGTTTACTCAAATTTTCTCCAAAGTAATAGGAATATTCATTATTCAAGTTTTGTTCTAAAATGCTTGTTAATTTAACATTTGTGCCTACTGTTAGGGTATTGATATTGTATTTGGTATTTAGCGCTAGGGGTAGCAGTTGTTGAGTTATTATTTCCGGTATTCGGTCTCTAACACTAGGGGTAGTAATTTTTTGAAGTAAATCACGGCTGATAGGTGGTAAGTTATTCTGACTAGAAGTATTCGGTGGAATTCCTGGAATTTCTTGATTAGGAATAGGATCAATTGTTGTTATAATATTGCCTGGGTTGCCTGAGCCACTGCTACTAACTATAATTTCTCCATCACCCTGAAAGTCGATATTTTCTGGAGAAACAATAATAATATTGCCTCCGTCTGCTGTATTTTCTGTCAAGGTCGATATTTGACTATCTTCACTAATTATTAGTGAAGAGTCGGCTTGAATACTGATGTTACCAGCAGTTCCTTGACCAAGAGTATTGGAAGATATTTGAGCACCATTAGTAACTTCCAGAGAACTAGTAGTAATGCTCAGACCTGCAGCATCCCCTTCAGCTTCTGCTCCCACTATGCTAAATGCTCCACTAACACCATTTGTAGATACTCCACCAAACACTGCATTATTTGCTGTAATATCGATTCCTCCTACGTTGCCATCACCAAGGGTAATGACAGATATTTGAGCGCCATTAGTAACTCTCAAAGAATTAGTTTCAATATTTATATTACCAACATTCCCAGCTGCTCCTTCTCCTACACCGATAATTGCCCCACTAGCAAAGCCATCTGAAGATACTCCATCAAAGATTATAGTATCTGTGACTTTAATATCAACTTTCCCTGCATCTCCACTGCCAAAAGTACTAGCAGAGATTTGAGCACCATTGGTAATATTAAGGTTATTGGCTTCAATCTCTATATTTCCTCCTAACGCAACATCAGCAACATCAGCAAATATATCTTCAGTTGCATTCACATTGTTTGTACTCTTCAAAACAATATCTCCTCCGGCAATAGTAGAAATACCATTGACCTCTTCACTAACTCCACCAATATTCACAGTGTTTGACCCTAAGTTAAAAAATACTCCACTATTCCCGGCCACTGCTTCCAAAAAATCTACATTCAAACGCAATGGTTGACTTTCTAAACCTATTCCTCCACTGCCTTTAGTTAAAAATAAACCATTACCTGCAATTATTAATGAATTCTCAGAAACTCTGGCAATATTGCCCCCATTTGCATTAACTAATACTTGCCCTGTTGTTGTTAAGTTTGCCAGATTTATGTCACCGACTTCTCCTAAATTTCCTAACTGAATATTAATAGCACCATTGCCGGCATTTAATGTTGTTCCGTCTAACTGATTTATTGATGCTACTCCATCACTCCGGTTGGCAGAATTTATTTCACCATTATTACCAAATAAGTTGATATCTTGATTTCCACTTGATGTGTTAATATTAGCGTTTATATTAATGTTGCGTCCGGCTTGTAATTGGACAGATGAGTCTCTTTCTATATTTTCATTAATTGTTATGTCATTATCCGCTTGGAGAACAATATCACCCTCTGAGTTTTCTAGGGAAGTATTACTTTCTGGACCTCCTAAAATAATATCTTCTGGATCTAACAAGACTGTCCCTCTATTGCCAAATTCAG
>JAKQYG010000432.1 GCA_023356515.1 Trichodesmium sp. MAG_R04
AAAAATCTATGTAATACTTGTCATCTTCTGGGCTATCTGCTTGAAGAACCTGACTGGGGTTTGTAGCTTGATAAAATTTCCGTAAATCTAGTCCCATATGTCCCATAATCTGAATATTTGATGATAACTTCTTGCCTCCGAGGCTAATACACTATTTTAAGCTTGACACGCCACTACAAGGTTTTTATTGTGACAATGTAGTTCATCTATCTGAAAGGCCCTGTAATCTAAGAAATGTTTAATGTTAAATTGAGCTATAATTGCTGTTCAGATGCTAAGTTGCTGAGGGAACTATCAGTAATACGACATATACGCCACTCGTCTAAAATTGACGCACCAATATGTTGATAAAACCCAATAGCCGATTCATTCCAATCTAAAACACTCCACTCTAAACGGCCACATTTTCGGGATACTGCTAACTCTGCTATATAACTTACCATTCGCTTTCCTATACCCCGCTCCCTATATTCAGGTAACACAAATAAATCTTCTATATAAATTCCGGGTTGGGTAAGAAAAGTTGAATAGTTATGAAAGAATAAAGAAAAACCAACAGGTTTACCTGTTAATTCAGCAATAATAGCTTCAGCGATAGGGCGATAATTTGATCTATCGCTACCAAGTTCGCCAAACAAATGAGCTTCGAGGGAAGCAACATCACCTGTCACAGCATGAGATAATTTTTCATACTTAGCTAGGGCCTTAATTAATTCAAATACCACAGGTACATCTGCTCGTGTAGCAGCACGCAGTTTGAGTTCATCCAGGGACATATTTTTTCCACAAGTCCAGATACTTTAACTAACTGGAGAGTACAAAGTTATTCTTAAAAAGGATTTGCTTATGTGACTGAAAACATTAGTAGAAAAGACTTACAATACTTGCAGGTATCAAGAAATAGTTGATAACCTACAGATTGCTGAAAGCCTTAGTTAGCAATAGTTATTCCAAGAACTTTGCACTGTCTAGTCATTTCAATCAAAAATGATTTAGCCATCCTTTTAAACGTTCCGCAACTTGAGGGCGACGTAACTTTCGCATTGCTTTAGCTTGAATTTGTCTTACTCGTTCACGGGAAAGATTAATCATCTGACTAACTTGATCTAAAGTATGAGGTTCTCCTGTGAGTAAGCCATAACGAAGAGTAATGACATCTTGCTCCCGATTGCTTAACACATGGCTTAATACCTCGAATATATCCTGGCGTATCATCATATCATTCATTTGTGTTTCGGGATTACTATTTTCATTATCTTCTAAAAAGTCTAACAATTCAGTATTTTCGTCATTACCTAAACGATGATTGAGAGAGAGAGTTTTCCGACGAATTTGTTGGAGGTTATGTAGTTGTTGCAGAGAAATTTCTAGCGCTTGAGCAATTTCTGTTTCACTGGGAATACGATTTAAACTCCATCTTAGATCACGGTAAACTCGTCTAAGTTTGTTAATCTGTTCAACTACATGAACTGGTAGACGAATAGTACGCCCTTGGTTAGCAATAGTGCGAGTTATTCCTTGACGAATCCACCAATACGCGTAAGTCGAAAATTTGTAACCCTTATCTGGGTCAAATTTTTCTGCAGCGCGATTTAATCCTAATGCTCCTTCCTGAATCAAGTCCAGAAAAGGTACCCCCCGGTTTAGATAACGCTTGGCAATGGAAACTACCAGACGGAGGTTAGAGCTAATCATTCGACGTTTCGCTGCCCGACACTGATGTAGGCGATGGTCTAATTGTATTTCTGTCAAACCTGCTGCTGCTGATACTTCAGCTTTTGTAGGTAGTCGTCCTAAGTCATTTGCTAGTTTCTCTGGTAATTGTTCAAATATGACTAACTCTTGGATTAATTTCGCTAATTCTATTTCTTCTTTTTGACTCAGAAGAGGATAACGAGACATTTGCCTAAATAATGCTCCCACTGCATCGTCTATATCTTTTTGATTTTCTGACACTGGAATAGTTACAGCTGATATATTCATACTAAAATCCTCCTGATTTTGAGTTTTTTATGTAGGGATTCGGTAATCATCAAACTCATTTTTTGCATTTGATATGCTATCTTTAAAATTTATTATTGGGGTCCGATAATTAAATTTGATGCTTACCTGTTACCTGAATTCTTTGAAAATAGAATTTTCATAATTTATGTTTTTTCTATTATATACTTTGCCAACTATAAATGGTGGATAAGTTGTAATACAAGCCTTATTTTATACCAGCATCCTTTATTATTATTTGATCATTTAACTCAATATCAACAGGATGTATGCAGAAGCACTATAATAAAATGGTTGTATTATAATAACATATATTAAATTTCCTGTCAATAAATTAATAAATTAAGATTAATATGACTCCCTATTCCTCTACTTCTTAAAAAGACTTTTTCAGCAGGCCCTAATTATAGGCCATGGACAACTAGAAAACTTTAAAGCTATTATTTGTAAAGTTTTGACTAAAGTTGAACCCTAAATGCTATATTTGCTTGAATACAAATAACAATATCTATTTGAAAGCTTTAATCTATAATTGGCTGTATTGGTCAATACCAATTAGAGAGTTAATTCCTGATTTTTATCAGTATTGCAAGAAATTGCCAGGGATTTTAAAATCTAGTCACCCACCAATTTATCGTTATTCTCCAAGTATTGTAATAACCAAAAAGTCAAAAACTTACCTTGGTGGTCTACTCACTAAATCTGAAACTAACCTTGCTAATTCCTCTGTCGCACCAAGAGGAGTAGTCAGATGAAACTGAATATTAGGATATATTTGGGAGAGTTGATTAATTGTATTGGCGATCGCATCAGTAATTCCACCATTAAACAGAAAGTAAGGTAAAATACCAATTGTTTGATATCCCTGTTTAACCAATATCTCAACCCTAGATTTGAGGTCAGGAGGATTTGACCAATAAGCAGTACACACCAAAACTTGACAACTACTAGCCAAGGACTGGGATATTTTTTCCACAACTTCATTACCTCCTGTGCGACGACTACCATGGGAAATAATTACCCAACCATCAACCGTCACAGAAGTTATTTTAGTCTTTAGTAGATTTGCTATTTTTGGATGGGAACCAATATAGGGGTACAAATTGATTTTAATTGGAGTATTAATGTCTAATTTATTCTCAAGCTTGAAGTTACTCTTTCCTTGGTGCAAAACCATTTCAGATGAAACACTAGCTCTTACCCGCTTTTGGAATATCTCAATTTCTGCAGGAATATCTTCGGTGACATGAACTCCCGGTAAAAGAAATAAAGGCATAATTTGGATTTGACTAATATGGAGCGATCGTGTACTTTTCCAAAAATCCTCTATTTGTTGATGTAAAGGTTTTGGTCCAAGTTCTAAAACACCTGTAGTAATCACAGGAGATTTTAGTATATCGTTATGCTTTCTGAAATATTTACTTGAAGATATTTCTTTAGCTAAAAGTTTAACTAGTGTCTGTAATTCTAGCTTTAGTCGTGAGTCCCGACTACCATGAGATACTAAAAAATATGTTGATAAGTAGTTAGTCATAAATAAGTCCTTTACAGAATTAATTTAAGTTAACATTTAACAGATACTCAAAAATTTTGAAAATTGTTTTTTTAGCATGAGCAAATATAGCTTGTCCTTCATAATATTTTCCAACTTAATATCCCTATTTATCCTTATTTAGGATAACATACTTATAGTATGAGATTTTTGATAAAAATGAAAAAAATATTAGAGTTA
>JAKQYG010000433.1 GCA_023356515.1 Trichodesmium sp. MAG_R04
CTCCTGCTGAAGTAGGAAAGAAATCTCGTTTTACTTATCTCTTAGTTCACCGACCAGAAGTGGATATTAGTAAGGAAATGTTTGGGGCGATCGCTCGTTTCGACCATCAAACCAATACTCTCACTACAGCAAACTTACCATCTAACTGTTACCCAATGGAGCCTATTTATGCTCCAGATACTGAAGACCCACAGAAAGGATGGATCTTAACAGTTGTCTTTAACAGTCAGTATAACCTTAGTGAGGTTTGGATATTTGACGCTTCCCACTTAAATGCTGAACCTGTTTGTCGGTTAGCATTACCCAAAGTTATACCAATGGGTTTTCATGGTACTTGGAATCAATGTTAACAACTTCCTAGCTTAGCTCAAAGTTGAAGATGACCCAGCAAGCGTTCAAAATCAAAGTGTTGTGCCATTAGTTTTTTGACGAATTCTACTTTAATAGGTTCGTGCAAACGAACACTCCCGAAAGTTCTATTAATGATTTCTACGGTAGAAAGGGTTTCATACTCCACTGACAAAACAGGTACTTCGGCATCTTCAGCACGGCTTAATACTAACTCATCCGGTGGAAGTTGTCCAGTTAAAATTAGACAATGGGTCGAAGTTTCTAAAGCTGCTAGCTGAATATCTGTCCGATCACCTCCCGTAACTACTGCCATATTTGTAGCCTTGCGAAAATATTTTATCGCTGATATTACATTCATTGCACCAATTGTCAAGCTTTCTACCATTAAATCTAGGCGGTCAGCACGACAAAGAACCTGAGCTTTTAATTGCTTGACTAATTCTGCAACTGTAACACTGTGCAAGAGACTACTTCTAGGCAATATTCCTAATACAGGTATATTCCTAGCTTCCAGAAAAGGTTTTACTAAAGTAGTCATTGTTTCTTGTACTTCTATTGGCACATCATTAATCACTACGCCCACAAGGAAATTACCCAACTGTTGTTTAGCAGAAAGTAAAGAGTCTATATAAGAATGTGAATTGGGACGAGTTACCAAAATTACAGCAGAATTAAGAATTTTAGCAACTTGTGGTAGTGATAATTCAAAAAGACTACCCTCATCTAGGTTATTAGGCCCTTCTAATATTACTAAACCTTCTCTCTCTACCTGTAGATATTGTGCTAGAGATTTTTGATAATCAGTTTTTTCTTCTCCCAGTAACCGCTTCTCTATAGTACTGTCATCGAGCATCAACAAAGTTGGTTGAACACTATTTTGTGAAAGTTTGAGAGAATTAGTTATAAACTGAACATCAGGATCTGTTGAAATAGATGTTGTTGTTAAACAGTGTCCCAAAGGTTTTCCATAAGCAATAGACATACCTTGTGCTTGTAACTTATGGGCTAATCCTAGAGTAATTGTAGACTTGCCACTGCAGGCTTGAGTCGATCCAATGAGCAAATAATTTGCAGGTTTAGGTTTTGGCACATCCTTGCTCCTACCATCAATAAACTTTTGATAATTCTCGCATTTTTAGGGCAAAGATTATTTCAAATTCTGCAATTAAAATGTAGTATTAAAGGTTACAGAAAATCTGTCTTATGGTCTGTCAACATAGAAATAACACGTAAAATTCTTTCTAAAAGGTGATAGTTGAAATGAAAATTTTCAGGGTCAGTTCTGAAAAGTGACCATTAAACCTAAATTACTCGTAGCGAAGTAGCTTGCCGTAGAAACTCTTAGAAAAATCTATTTTACGACTCCGATTATAATTCAGCAATACATCGATTAAAAAATCAACAAATTCATAGGTGGCCGTCACAAGTTCATAACTTAGTTCTTGATTACCATCAAACTGCATTCGACAACGAGTTATGTCCGCAGGTAATGTAGAAACATTCCAGGTAATAATAAAAGGAATATTTTCACCTCCTTCAATACTTCTTGCTCCTTCTAAACTTTTTTGTTTATACAAGCTAATAGCATGACCTAAATATTTGCGCCTTTTTTCTGGGTAATATGGACTATAAACAGCTATTTCCCCTTTTTCTGCTGGTTTTAATTGGTTAATTGACATCCTAATACTCTCCGTAATCAATACTATGATCAAAGTTTATTTCTTTTGGCGTTGATTAAATAGACAATCAAGAAATGTATTTACATTGCGATTATATTTCATGTAGCAAATGGTTGTAAAAATTCAAAAACTAGAAGTAAACTCTGAAACTCTTATCCATGAACTATTAGCAACAAGCTGAATGTAAGCTAGTTGAATATTTGCTATAAATTCAATTATTTTAACAAATTTATGATTTATAAAAATTCTCCAAACTTTAACATACCTAAATTTTATATTTCTAAATACTATTTATTGACACTATCTTATTGTGAAGCAACCTTTTTGATTTCTCCAGTTATTGTGATGGCCTCCAAAGAGTAAGCTTTTGTGGATTTAAACGACTTATTGTTGTATGCCTTGTTCAGAAAAAAACATTCTAAATTCTAAATCCTAGCTTACTAATACTCATTTTAAGATGTGTATTAGCTTAGTACTACTTTCGAGAAATGGTGTTACTCAAAACACTAAAATATATGGAAAAATTATTGTATAACCATTTACAACTATAAGGAGAAATAAGTCCTAAAATTATCAAAAACTACAAGCTTTAACTCTAAATATAAAAAAGATCATGTTTATAATAGTTTTTAAGGTCGAATATAGGTTAGTCTTTTTAAAATAAGAAAATTATTAGCGGTTGGATATTTTGAGGTTAGTTGAATTATGCCGGACAGTTATTGGCCAAAAAACGATTATTATCAGGAACCCAAAATTTATCAAAGTCATACCTCAGATAATGAACAGAAAAATTATCAGGTATCAGACAAACAGGAGACTTCAGATGTTAACCAAATAGAACCGCAAACAGAAGTGCTAAAGACAACAAAGTTTCAGAAGATTTATGATGGTCGTAGATGTAAAGCAGCATTTGTACTATCACTAATCTGGACTATTACTATTATCCTGCATTTACTTTCTTGGGGATACTGGATAATTCTGGGTTTGACAAGTTTACTATCAGTTCAATTGTTGAGAATACTATTGGCTAAACCAAAACTACCTCCAAAACCTATATCAGAAGATAATTTAGCGGAATGGCCTTATATCTCTCTGTTAGTAGCAGCTAAAAACGAAGAAGCTGTAATTATCAAATTGGTAAAAAATATCTGTGCTTTGGATTATCCTATCAATAGTTACGAACTTTGGGTGATAGATGACAATAGTACAGATAAAACTCCTTTATTATTAGAACAGTTGGCCCAGGAATATCAACAGCTAAAAGTAATTAGAAGAGATCCAGATGCTGGAGGTGGTAAGTCAGGCGCTCTGAATGCTGCTATACCTTTTGTGAGAGGAGAAATTTTAGGAGTATTTGATGCAGATGCACAGGTAACACCAGATCTTCTCCGAAAGGTAGTACCACTTTTTGCCAGAGAAGAAGTAGGAGCAGTACAAGTAAGAAAAGCGATCGCCAATGCAGGTCTAAACTTTTGGACTAAGGGACAATCAGTAGAAATGATTGTGGATGGTTTTTTTCAGGAACAGCGAATTGCCATTGGTGGAATTGGAGAACTCAGAGGAAATGGCCAGTTTGTGCGCATGAATGCTTTAGAAGAATGTGGAGGGTGGAACGAACAGACTATTACTGATGATTTAGATTTAACCATTCGCCTACACTTAA
>JAKQYG010000434.1 GCA_023356515.1 Trichodesmium sp. MAG_R04
GAGTCTGCCCAAATATACTAGATTAGCCCCTATGTGAAAGGGTTTATCATTGTCAAAATTGTGGGCAAGTTATGGACAGGGACTTGAATGGGTCAATCAATCTCGAAAATTGGACAAAAATGCCGATAGCTTATCGGTGAAAGCCTGTGGACTTGAAGGTGCTGTCTCCCTTGGTTGAAGCAGGAATTGAACAGCAAGCCTGTCTAGGTTTGTATAGGTTTCATGAAGCAGCTAAGTATCGGTAGGGTTCCTCGCTGACCATGTAAATGCAGCAATAAATATTAACAACGGGGCGGTAAAGCATTTAGTCCTTAAAGCTCCTGGAGTACTGGAACCGCAAAGAGAAAAGCTAACACCATAGTATTAGCTTCCTATGGGGGTATGTCACAATTATCTCAATACTTTCCAATTACTAATTAGCCATTTTTGATTCCGACGAACTAAATCATAACGCACAAATAGGTTTTCATTGTTAGAATTAGTCAATTTACCATTCTCATAAAACTCTACCTTTTCTCTGACTTTAGCATCTACTTGAGCTTGATTAACATCTGTATTATTCATTTTTACACTGTTTATTTCCAAACTATGCTCATACTTGCGGTAAGATTGTTCTTGCTTCAGGGCGTCAGCTGTTGGCAACCAACGAGAAAGTGCTGGCTCCACTAAAATGTTTGGTAATTGTTCAACTTGATGATAAGAACCAAGGGCAGAAGCCTTAATATTTAACCAACTTTGAATTGCTAGTCGCGCTACTTCTTTTGTTATTGGTCCTGACCCTACGAAGTTAGGCGGATCAGGTTCTGGGATTTCTATTGGAGGCCTGTCCAATTGTATCATAGGTTCTTCTCTTTCTAACCCTAATAACCAGCCAATAGTTTTAATTATTAACAACCCACTAAACCCTATTGCCAATAATCCCACAATTGCAATTAATATTAAACGACTAAACTTAACAGGTTCTCTTCTAGGTAACTTTCTGCGTGGACTATTCTCCAGGATAGATTGGGGTAACCCTTTACTACTAATAGACGTACTTTTAGAAAATTCAGGTAAATCACTTATGTTCTTTTCCCTAGTTCTCCCCGAATAGTTACTATAACTTGGGCTAGTTACTTGTTGTGGCACACCTCTAATAAATGATGATTGTTGTAATTCTTGAAGCGATCTATCAGAATTAGCTCCTAGCAGATTAGAGCTTCCCTGACTTGCAAAAGCAACAGTAGTACTACCATTACCAGAAGTACCTTCATAATCTAGATCTGATCCTTTCGGTTTTTCGAGTTCCTTGGGACCGAACATTTGTTTTGTATCGCGATCGCGACGAGGTTGAACAACTATCCATTGATTAGCTGTCTCTGCTCCTGTTGGTAAAGCCTCTAGATAAGCTTGAACATGCTGATCTGCAAAATAGTCTTTTAAAGAAGCTGACTTTTCAGACAAATCACGGAAGTGTGGAAACACCTCTTCTGCCAACCAATGTTCGGCATAAAGACATAAACCTGGTAATAAATCAGGAGATTCTTGAGAATTTTCCTTAATAAAAGATAGAGGTTCGTTTTCATGGCTAAGTTCTAATGAACGATTAGCCTCTTCAGTTTGTCCTAAAAGTAAAGCACAGACAGATTTCTCTAAATTTACATCTTGACTCCGACCCAATTGCATCAACATCAACTTAGCCCTACGAATCAAGGCTGGTTGTTTTTGAGTAAACCCTTGAGCTAAAAAAGTATAAACTGCTAGATATGTACCAACTGCTGAAGGACGACGAGCTTCAGCCTCAAATAATTCCTTTTGCTCTGCTGTAGTTAAGTGTTGACGTAGCTGCTGAACAAACTTTAGAAAATCCTCTATTCCAAGTCCAGATAAATCATCACCTTGACCATCAATTCCTCCTCGTTCATTGAGCATATCCTGAAGAATTTCTATTCCACGGCGACGATCTAAAGCTATTTCCTTTGGGAGTGCTATGAGCTCTATTATCCTATAAGGACGAAGCTTATAAAGGTCAGCTTGTATCTCTCCTCGTACTTGGACAAATAGGTTTTCTCGCATCAACAACCCTAGGCCCGTTTCTAAAGCTGTAGCTGCACTTTCATATTGTCCTTGTTGCCATTTCTCTCTGCCCAGTTCTAAATTAGCTAGAGCAACTGTGAGGACAATATCTGGCAAAACTAATGCTGGGTCTCCAAAACGTCCATCTTTTATCGTGATACTATTATTGAGAAAAGGATCAGTAATTTTTAATACTAACTCATATTCTCCTAGCTCTTGTAAAATCAGGATTATACCTACAAATTGTGGATATTCTATTTCTATGCTAGGAGTATTAGAATCAAACTCAGAGACAAGCTTAGTATCTTTGTTTTGAGAATTTATCCTTTTCCCTAACCGTCTAGAAGCAATTTTTGAAATAACTTCTTCTGTTTCCTGAAGTTTTGTTTCTTTTTCTTCTGCTTTATCAAGATTTATCTGAGAACTTGGACTTAGTTCTTCTACTGGTGGCTCGTATATTTTAGCCAAAAAGCTACCATCGTAGGTTTGGCGTTTTTCAGGATCGGAAAGAACGGCATAAGCTTCATCTATTAGCTGTTTACGAGCAACTATTGTTGCCTCAGAATACTCCCTTCTAGGAAACTGCTGAGTGCGGTCTCGATGTGCCTGCCTTAACTGTTCGGTAGTAGCCTGAATTGGTAAACCTAAAATTCGATAATAATCTAGTGGAATCCGCACAATGCATTTCCTCAAAGGCGAGTTACTATAATTAGTTAATAATATCGTTTGTTGCTTGCTAACGGAATTTTTTTATTACTTTACAACATTCTCTGTTATAAAGCTAGTAAAATTTGTTTGCCCTGATACCCTATTCCCATATAAACTTGACATATAAGCTGCTAGTTATAAAGTCATTAGGGACTTTTGCTAAGCATTACACAAACAAAATTTCTCAATTAATCATACTAGTTTAGGACACATAAAATGATCCAAGAACGTACCGTACCTAAATTTGATACTAATAGTATAAAAATAACTAAAGAAGAAGGATTAATACTATATGAAGATATGGTTTTAGGACGCTTGTTTGAAGATAAATGTGCTGAAATGTATTATCGAGGTAAAATGTTTGGCTTTGTCCATCTTTATAATGGACAGGAAGCAGTTTCTTCCGGTGTGATTAAAGCTATGCGCCAAGATGAAGATTTTGTTTGTAGCACTTATAGAGACCATGTTCATGCTCTAAGTGCTGGTGTACCTGCACGGGAAGTAATGGCTGAATTATTTGGCAAAGCTACAGGTTGTTCTCAAGGTCGTGGTGGTTCGATGCACATGTTCTCAGCTACACATAATCTATTGGGGGGTTATGCTTTTGTTGCCGAAGGTATTCCAGTCGCTACTGGGGCAGCTTTTCAAAGTAAATATCGTCGGGAAACTATGGGAAACGAAACTGCTGACCAAGTAACAGCTTGTTTCTTTGGAGATGGAGCTTGCAATAATGGCCAGTTTTTTGAATGCCTAAATATGGCCACATTGTGGCAATTACCAATTATTTATGTAGTAGAAAATAACAAATGGGCAATTGGTATGGCTCACGAACGTGCTACTTCTGAACCGGAAATTTACAAAAAAGCTCATGCCTTTGGTATGGTAGGCGTGGAAGTTGATGGTATGGACGTATTAGC
>JAKQYG010000435.1 GCA_023356515.1 Trichodesmium sp. MAG_R04
CCCAAATCAAATTATGAAATTATTATAGCAGTCGAAGTATAGCACTACGGGTAAGTAAGAAGTCAGAAGTAATCCCTGACTGAATTTCAGCATTTAGTAATGTCCTAACCTTTGCTTCGAGTGCTATATGCTATTTTTCGTCAGATAAACATAGTTAGTGGAATAAGGTCTGAGTATTTTCCCAAAACAACTATGTAGTAACATTTACTAATAAGAGTTATTGAAATAATTTATATTTTATGTATTTTTAGGTACAAAAAGTTTTAAAGTATTAAATTGAAACTCATCTAAAATTTAACACTTAAAGGTTTAAATATAATTTATTTGCACAATTAAGGAAGATTTGCAGCGTCAATGTGAATGTGCTACTCGTTCCTATCTAGGAGCCTCTAGAAAATAGGGGGGTATGAGTAGGGTCCAACGAGGCCACGGAGGAAGAGCCTGTATCAAAAGCCCCATAAGGGATAAGTAAGAGGCCACCGAAGAAGAGCCTGTTAGATAACTGAGTTACGGATGTGGGTGAAAGTCCCACCTGGCAAGGGAAGGCAGACTCCCTATCTGGCTACATCGAGCTAGGACTTTTCACTAGCAGAGTGAAGCTGGCAAAAGGGCCCAAGCAGAGCCAATGTGATTAGGCACACTGGGGCTAAAGGGGATACGGTATGGGTACATTACGGAATGTCCTGAAAAAGCGTCCTATTGACCAGCTAAGAGTCACGTCAATCTCTCAGCTACATTAGGGCAATTCCCGCACTAATGTTAAGTGCAACCCTGGGAACCTAATGGGCGAATTGGACAGCCCTAAACCGTCAAAACAATCTGGAACTCGGAACGAGGAAAAACGTTGAAAGAGTCTCTGAGAAAAGGTCGAAAATTCAGGGTAGGTCCATCAAGTTTGGAAACAGTGGTTGGCAGCAAGTAGATATTGCTTTAATCAAGTCATAGCTGAAATGCGCAAACATGGTTTGATTTCTAAATTACGATGTAAAGGAATTTAGTAAGAGAGTACCCTTAGACACATGAGTAACAACCATAGTGAAGCCTGGAAAAATCTCGACTGGAAGAATTTCCAAAGGGATTTATTGCGCCTCCAAAAACGAATTTACAAAGCCATGCAGGATGGAGACCTCCGCAAGGTCAGAAATCTTCAACGCCTGGTGCTGAAATCCCGTGGCGCAAGGATGCTTGCCGTAAGACAAGTCTCTCAGCTTAATTCTGGGAAGAAAACTTGTGGGGTAGATGGTCAAAAATCCCTAAACTTCCAGCAAAGACTTGAACTAGCTGAAAAGCTAAAAGAGTTGAATAAATGGGAGCATAAGGGCCTTAGAGAAGTGGAAATCAATCAGAAAAATGGGAAGATGAGAATACTCAAAATCCCTACCATCGTAGATAGGGCTTGGCAATGTCTCGTTAAATACGCCCTAGAACCAGCCCATGAGGCAACCCTTCCATGCCCGGAGCTATTGCTTCAGACCCGGCAGGAGTACACACGACGCACAAAGTATACGTCTTCATACACTTGCAGGGGAAAAAGCGTTAAAGCGACAGGGGTATAAATGTAGAGAGTGCAGACTATACCTAGACGGAAACGAAAAGATACATCTGCATCACATAGATGGCAACCACGACAACTGGAAATCTAAAAATCTAATAAATAGTTATGTGTGGCAAATTCTTACCTTATAAAAAGTGGTAGGAGTTTTCAAGAACAAAAAATAGGCCTCAACCATTCTAAATCTCCTCTATAAAAAATTTATCCTCCCTTGTTAGGAAATAGTTAGAGGAGTTAAAGCTTTAATAGTCATTGAAAATCAAATCAAATCAATATGGCAAATAAACCAGGTTATTGGCAAAAAATATACTTGCAGTTAAATCATTATTGGTCAAAAAAAGTTGGAATAATGGCTTCCTTTGGAGTATTATTATTTTTGGCTACTCCACCAGTCTTAGCTCATCATCCCCTTGATGGAAGACTACCTGGCAATTTTTTTGAAGGAATGATGTCGGGCTTCGGCCATCCTATAATTGGTTTCGATCATTTAGCTTTCGTAATTGCTAGTGGTTTAATGGCGGTAGGCATAGCTAGAGGAATCTTAATTCCAATTGCTTTTGTGATTGCTACAGGAATAGGTGCGGGAATTCATTTACAAGGGATAGATTTACCTATCCCTGAAATAATTATTGCTGCATCGGTAGTGCTGTTTGGGGTTTTGTTAGTTATTCGACAAAACAAAAAATTAGTAATTAATAATACTTTGCTGATTTCTGGGTTAGCAGCATTAGCTGGAATATTTCATGGTTATGCCTATGGGGAAGGAATTTTTGGGGCTGAAACAACTCCTTTAGTTGCTTACTTGATCGGTTTTACCCTCATTCAATTGGTAATATCTCTGGGAGTATATTTTGTTACAATTCAGGTGATCAAATCTATAGCCTTTAAATATGTAACTCGCTTTGCTGGTTTAGCGATCACATCAACTGGCTTAGTTTTTCTTGCTTCGGCAATTACAGGTTGAAACATTAAATACACGACTTACGCAGTGCCGCTATATGTAGCGCATAAATTCCTCTTTTTCAAGATGTTTCCACTACAATTAGTGCCGTTGCGTAAGTCCTGAAATATTTACCATTGATGCAGAAGATCATTAACACTACAAGACTGCTTAAGCTATTAGATAAGGCGCAGTTTTGCGAATACATCAGAGGTTTAGCTTGGTCACCGAGTGGTGACTGCTTAGCTATCATTTCTGCTGGGGGATAGCTCGCTTTATGGCAGAGGGAAAATATTGATGTTCTGCAATTAGAGAGCAATTATTCTTTGGATTGTGTTGGTTTTTCTGCTGATGGACAATAGTAAATTTTTCCTAAATTATCTATTAGTCCCATTAATCTTTGTGTTGCATACCAACTATTCATTAATACTGTTTTAAATGGTATTTTCTTATTATTTATGGCATTGAGTATCATTTCTTTAACATGATCTATTTTTGTTTTCTTGTCAGTATCTGGATCATAAATCCTATAATCTATAATCCATAATTGTTGATTTTGAGGATTAAAATATATACAATTAACTATTCCTATACCATGTTAGCGCAGCTGTGCGGAACGCAAACAACTTGATGTTCATTACCACTATATTGTCGTCGTGCAAGCGCCTTTTTCAGAGGAGCTACGCTATTAATATTATGCCCATACTTTTTATTGATTACTGTGTAATCAAAAATTAAATAAGCTTCTGTATCTGAAACAAATTCTTCTTTTTCATGTGCAAAGCAAACATTTCGCCATAAATCTTCCGAATTTAAAGATTCTGTTCTTAAATAGCGATTTATTGTATCATGGCTAATATTTTCGATCTGGATTTGCTAAGGAGCGTTATAGCAGTCGAAGTATAGCACTACGGGTAAGTAAGAAGTCAGAAGTAATCCCTGACTGAATTTCAGCATTTAGTAATGTCCTAACCTTTGCTTCGAGTGCTATATTGTAAAATTTGTGTGAGACTTAAGTAAATATTGACAGTAATCAACAAAATTAAAATTCATATTTTTTAACTAAAATAATCATGTCATTATCATCTAATAATCAAACATTTTTAGCAAATAAATTTAACATTTTGTAACCTTATTTTTATAT
>JAKQYG010000436.1 GCA_023356515.1 Trichodesmium sp. MAG_R04
TAACAGGAGACACAGACCCAGAAAACGACCCCCTCAAAATCAAATCCATCAACGGTACAGAGCTAACCCCAGCGGCAGCTCAAACCATAACAGTACTCAATGGCACAGTCAATGTAGCAACAGATGGCACCATCACATTTGCCCCAGACTCTAACTACAATGGTTCCATTAACTTTAACTATGTAGTAGAAGACGACAATGGAGGAGAAGATACAGGTACAGTAACAGGCATAGTTAACGCAGTCAATGAATCATTCATCTTCGACATTACCGGTAATGTAATTAAATTTACTCCCTCAAGTACAGAAGCTGAAATAATAGCTAAAAACGGACCTAGTATTAAGATCGGCAGCCAAACTATTTATATCGGTACTTGGCAAAAAACGGGTAACAACCAAGACCCCATTATTGCTAGTTTCGATTCAAATAACCCCAATAATAACTGGGTGCGACAAGATTATGAAACTACCGGAGCAGACGGTAGAGGTCGTGGTTTATTCTGGGATGGAGACGACTTATATGCAGTTTTTAGCGTTGACGGTACTCAAGGAACTCCAGATCAGGACTTTCGCCGTGCTGCTACTGATGCTGAACAATATTGGTTACGCAGTTATGGTCAAGGTGGCGGTGCGAAAGTAAGTGTTATTGCCAGGATAGATATAGATGATTTAACTCATCCAGGAGAAATGACAGATGCTGCATATTTAACAGCACGTTTGAGCAGTGGTAAAAGTAATACATTGAAAGTTACCGATATATCTCTTAACTCTGATGAGAATCTAATCGTAAAAGCTGATTCTTACTTTTCACCACGCAACCCTGATGGTAGTCAGATTACAATACCAGATGGTTTTTCTTCACCATTTGATTATACATTAGTAATAACGCCTGACTTAAATGAAGTTCTTGACACTAAAGTTATTTTTTAGGTACTGAAAGACATTAGATGTCACACTACCCATTTAGGACGCAGACATTGGCAAATTATGTTTGCGAATTGCATAGGAAAAAGCTTAGTTATAGATTACCGAAAAATTGGGTGTAAAGCCTCGCCCTTCTAGGGCGACTGTTTAGTTGATTTTTTTTCACAGGTCATGTCCTTGTTGGTTTTTAGTTCACAGGAAATATATTAGTCGCGGGTGGGCATACCGAGAGAAAAAACGGACGGGTCGGCAAGTGTAAGACTACTGCCAAAGTAGCAGCTATGTATGAGATGTCAACCCGCTGAGGGGCCTCAGGCTCGGTAGGAAACCCGGTGCCTTTCATAAGGGGAGGATGTCAACTTGGCCATTTAACTTGGACGTAGTGCTATATCAGGACTTACGCAGGCGAACCCAGAAACCAGGTTTCTTTGCGTAAGTCCTATATATCTTTGAACCAATAATGTGGCAAACCTAAAAATGGCGAAAATGGCGGGAGGAAAGTTCCCGGCAGATTGATCCCCAGGTTGAATAACGACACGCGGGTTTTAACCAGGAGTAAAATTCTGCTATACTAAGTAGGGCTAGGGCTTGCTATAGCAATCCCATATTGGTAGCAACAGATATAATAGTAAGAATAATAGATCTAAGAAAAAGGCAAAAAATGAATATTATAGAAGAAGGGCGATGATTTTATTAATCAAACCCACATTCCGCACTTCTTAACATTAAATTGATAAGTTTTATTAATCTATCGCCCCGAATGCTCTCCCTGAAAGCCTTATAGCTCTGAGTGTCGATTTTCACCATTATAAAGAATTGTAACTAATTTTCTCATAAAAAATTAGTTATTGATAAACTTTATTAATATTGAGTTCTATAATGAAGGTTTTTCGTATCAGTCTCTTTGAAAATGTAAATATACATAAAGATATATGAAGATATGCGGAATGTCGGATCAAACATGCATATAGCAATCCTAATAATGTAGAGAATATTTAATGACAATTAATCAAGATTTATCAGAAGAAGAATGGTTGATAAATTGTACAAAATTTGCTCCAAATGCTCCGGAGCAAAATCGAGTTGAAGATATTTGGCTTACTTTCCAAATATTTTAGTATTACATTTTATCATCTTTGCAGTTCTTTTAATATGTTATAAATCATTTAGGAGTGCTATAGAGGTAATGGGTAACTCCTGAATTATTTTAGTTAGTTAATTCCCCTAAAGGTACTTGAATTAAATCCTGAATAGTCGTCAGTCTTAATCGCTCCAATTCCTGAGTCCATTGTGATTCACTATAAAATTTTTCTTGATATTTTTTAGCTAGTTCTGGTTCAACAGATAAATCAGTTTCTTGCCACATAGTCAACACAACACTTTGACGTTTCTTTGATATGATTAACTCCATAGTTGCTACTGTAGAACGAATTACTAAAGGTGCTCTAAGAAGATTTTTTTTTGTCTTTTCATCTAAATGAAAAAGATGCTCTAAATTAGCAAATTTATGAGGATTTTCTAAACAACTATCTTGTAACTTAGAAATTAAATTATCTGATTCATTAATTTTATTTTCCGGGATATTTTCCACAGAAATAATTTGCTGCCACAAAAATCGATTGTCAGAGAAACTAAACTGTAAATCTCTGGCCTCTATTGCATCTTTAACATTTTGACGATAGTTCGGACAATGTAAGTAAAGACGCAGCAATAAAGACTCAGCTTCTGCCAATAAACTCGCTTTCACAGGTGGAGATAAAATCCCCAAGGAATTATTTTTTTTCCCCTTAGTGAAGCTTCTATTATTTTGCTGATTAGATTTTAATTGTTTCCCTACCAGTAACGGTGGTGATAAAAATTCATCCTTAGCTAACAGCTTTTTCCAATTAATAAAAACTTGAGTCAATAAATTTTCAGAAATTAATGAAACTCTCCGAGGATCTCCCTTACTCAAAACTTCTGCACAATATTGAAGATAATAAGTAAGCTGATTATCATTAGTTATCTTCGTTAAAGTTTTAACTATTTCTTGATTTACTTGACCATACTCATCTGCCAAACTCAAATTTTTACTGCCGACTATATTTTGAATTTGCCAATCAATCCATAGAGTGGAATTAGCCAATAATTCTTGATATTTTTCAACAGAATAAGTTCTTAAATATTCATCAGCATCTTTCCCATCAGGAATATTAAGAACCCTCAGTTGAACTTCCCCACTATAAGCAAGTTTTTCTATTTCTCCAATTACTCGTTCAGTAGCATGAATACCAGCTCGGTCAGCATCAAAATTTAATATAATTTGTTTAGATTCTGTATAACGTAAAAGTTGCCTAATTTGAATTGAATTTAATGCCGTACCAAGAGAAGCAACAACATTCTTAATTCCCGAAGCATGAAGAGCGATCGCGTCAAAATATCCCTCTACAACCACAGCCTTATCTTGTTTAGCAATAGCAGTTTTTGCCCGATCCAAAGCAAATAAAATTTTTCCCTTATCAAATAATTCCGTCTCAGGAGAATTCAAATATTTAGGTTGTTCATCAGTCAAAGTTCTCCCACCAAAACCAATAACTCTACCTTGAACATCATTAATGGGAATTATCAAGCGATCGCGAAATCTATCATAATAACCAGTACCAGATTTTCTCGGCAAAATTAATCCTGCTTGCTCCACTAATTCCACA
>JAKQYG010000437.1 GCA_023356515.1 Trichodesmium sp. MAG_R04
TCTCAACCCAGCTATTCCTACTAACCGTGAAGGTTTAGTGATTGCAATTTTTTTAATAGTAGTTGCTATTATTGGTAAAGTTGCCTGCGGTTTTAGTGTGTTTGGTTTGGGTCCAATTAACCGTTTAGCTATTGGTGTTGGTATGGTTCCACGGGGTGAAGTTGGTTTAGTCTTTGCCTCTGTTGGTTCTGCTAGTGGTGCTTTATCTCCTGCTTTGGATGTGGCAATTATTCTGATGGTGATTATTACAACATTTTTATCGCCTCCCCTATTACGAGTAGTATTTGGAGAAACGCAAGCAGAAGAAGTATCGGAAACTTCGAGTTAATTTTGAGGCGTTGTTGAATCTGGGTATGGTTATTAGTAGAATGGGCATCTTACCAGTTATTTACAGCGTTTTTCAGATATATGAACCACATCGTTATAGCTAAAACCTTGCCGGAATGTTCCATGGAACTTCTCTAATGTGGTTGACTAACATGAAAACCGCTGCATATTTCCGAGCAGATAGGATGCCTACCCTACTCATATTCATTACGCTCTTCAGTAATACTATTTTTTTGATTTAACTGAGTCATTAATTTAACGGTGATTATTGTTACTCTTGCTCTAATAAAAACTGATGCTAAATGTATATTGACCTGGCTTGTTTTGCCCGTAATATCATGTTCGGTTGAATAGTTATGATTAGGATATAGATGGAAGAGATATCTCAAACCCTTGAGATTGCTTCTTTCTATTTCGTTCCAGTTACAATGACTTTATGGTTAGTGATTATCCGAACATGATATAATACTACTAAACCTTTTAGCGCATACTCTGTTTTTTTTCTGCTTTCAAGTCCCGACTATTGGAAGCAGCCAATTCTGCATCCATTAAGGTTTTTCCTGTTGCTGCTAAATAAACATCATCTAAACTTGGCCGCGCTTGAGCAATACCAAAAATAGGTAAATCTGCTTTCTGCAATAATTGTTGAATTTTGATTAAAGCATCACTCTGAGGCGTGACAACTAAGTTTAAAGAATTGCCTTGAGAAGCATTGATAATTACTTCTTGAACTATTGGTAGGACAGCAAGTAATGTTTTTGCTGTTTCTGCTTCTTCAATAGGGGAAAATTCTCTAATGCGCAGAGTGATGCGTTCGCCTCCTACTCTATCTTTAAGTTCAGAAGGAGTACCACTTGCTATCACCACACCTTTATCAATAATAGCTACCCGGTCTGCTAAAGCGTCAACTTCTTCAAGATAGTGACTAGTAATCAAAACTGTTGTGCCTGAGTCTCGCAACTGCCGCAAAAAATTCCATACTGCTACCCTACTATCAATGTCTAAACCGACTGTAGGTTCATCTAAAACTAAAACATCTGGTTGATGTAGTAAGCCTGCTGCCAGATCAAAACGCTTACGGATACCACCAGAGTAAGTACCTGTTTTTTTATCTGCCCAGTCTTTTATCTCAAGGAGACTAATCACCCTGTCGATTCTTTCTTTTGCCAATTTGCCAGGAATATGATACATTGCTGCTTGCAGTTGCAGTAGTTCTCGGCCTGTTAATACCTTGTCTAAGGCTACTTCTTGGGCCACGTACCCAAGGCATTGTCTAGCCACTCTGGGTTGGTCAAGCACTGAAACACCAGATAATTCTAAGCGTCCAGCATCTGGTGTAATTAGGGTACATAGAGCCCGTAGGGTAGTTGTTTTACCAGCGCCATTTGGACCAAGCAAACCAAATATTTCTCCAGGTTCTATCCTAAAGGAGATATCCTTAACTGCTAAAGATGAACCATAACTTTTTTGAAGATTTTCTATTAAAACTGCTGATGTCATGATTTATTGATATGACTATTGTAATTGTTTCTTATTCATTTTACCAAAAAATAGGGTTTCAAGCTTCATTTTGAATAGGGAATGAACAAGATAAATTTCAGTAGCACTATATCCAGTAGAGGTAAACAGCTTAGATAATGTCTAATATACTTCTCCAGAAAAAGTTCTGAGACCCTTATGCTCCAGTTGAAAATTGGTATTTTTGAGTTGAGAACCTTTGCCTTCAAACTTTTTTTATAGATGACTAGACACCAGGGGCACACTTACGTAAGTCCCATATATCTTAGGAACTCAAACCTAACTCCCTCTCTAAAGAAAAGCTTCAATGGTTGGGAATTCCTACCGAGCCTTAGCTCCTCGGCGGGTTGACGTTTCACAGGCTGCCGTACTTTGGCAGTAGTCTTACACTTGCCGACCCGTCCGTTTTTTGTCTCGGTATTCTTACCCGCGACTAATATATTTCTTGTGAACTAAGAAGCATCACAACATAACCTGTGAAAAAAAATCAACTAAAAAGTCGCCCGCTTCAGGGCGAGGCTTTAAACCAAATTTTTCGGTAAAATTTTAACCAAGGTAAGAAATAGATAAAACTAGATAGTATTATGGTCTGTGATAGTGCCTTATATAGCCAAGAGAATATCCAATTAATCTCAAATTTAAAATGGATAACTAGAGTGCTAATGACTTGAAAAAAGATGAATATTTAATTGAAACAGAAGAACAGAGCTTAATTTTAGAGTTTTTACCCTCTTCTTGTCAAAAATATTATCAGTAATGCGCTTCGCGTAAGTAATGGTGCTCCCCAACGTCCGGAAGACGATAGTGTTACGTACCGCTAACCCGAGCGATCGCACTACCTTAATTGAAAAAATTGACCTCTTGACGGGAGTTTAGTCGCCCCTATGTTTTATGCTGTCAACAGAACTCCTAGGTTCACCAAGAATACTCGTGCCGCTCACTTTTTTATGTTCTATAGCAGTCGAAGCAAAGGTTAGGACATTACTAAATGCTGAAATTCGCTCAGAGATTACTTCTGACTTCTTACTTACCCGTAGTGCTATACTTCGACTGCTATATCAATTAATTTGTTGGCTAAAATTCTGATGATGATTTATGCATTATTTTGTGCTTCATAATGTAGTACAAAAATGTGGGTTTGATAATAATCCGTGTTTAACTTGATAAATACTTTTTCCTATTTGAAAAGCAAATTTTTTTAAGAAGTTCCACACGCTCCATTGCACAAGCAATATGATTTTTGTTGAATTATTCCCAGACGACACTGGCACGCGTCCTAAACCTGTTAATTGCTTAATTCTGGCGCAAAATCATTCAATTTTCCATCTAGTTTGAGATTCAAATTTCACATCATAAGAGTTTAGCAAATTAATTTAACAATTTGTAACCTTATTTTAATATATCTTAAAAGTAACAGGACTTACGCAGTACCGCTATATGCAGCGTCTTATCCGTAACTATTTGCAACTTTTACACTATATTTGGGGCCTTTGCGTAAGTCCTGATTAAATATGATACTGCGCTATATACAGCGTACCTGCGTAAGTCCTGACAATAATCAAGGCAATAAACCCAGTTTCTTGTTTGGGTGCATAAGTCCTATTTGGTATTGTAATCATACCAAATATTGAGATGTTTCTGAGGATAAAGATGCAGGCAAAACCTGCTATAATTCTAAAAATAAAAAGTCTAATTTTCCAATTTTTTTTGGTTGATTCCTAGTTAATTATAAATTTAATGGAGTTTTTCATTATATGACTAAT
>JAKQYG010000438.1 GCA_023356515.1 Trichodesmium sp. MAG_R04
ATATCACTTGACTGCTCATATTACCTTGGGATATTTCGGGGAAATTCCATCAAATTTAGATATTCCTGGTCTGGCAGATAAAATTTTAGAATTAAGTCATCAGTGGTTGGGACTTACTTCAGAAATGTTGGTACATCGGGGAGAACTGCGAAAGTTTGATAATATGATCAGCTACTATCGAGAATCTGATTGGCCTGTTGTAGATTTCTGATGTAATCAGACCATAATTAATGCCTGGTTAATTATGGTCTCATGGGTGGCTATGATTTTTATTTAGAACTCGTATAAAAATAACCCAAACAGTTTTTTTATGGGAATAAAATTTGTACAACTTATTTTTACATGACTCCTTAATGGAGATAAAATATTTTCACTTTTAGCAAATTAATTTAATTTGTAACCTTGTTATAATATATCTCAAAAGTAATATCTATCTGAAAAAAAACTAATTAAGGACTTAAGAAGGTTGCTGTACTGGCAGAACCAACGAATACACTACAAGCAATCGCTAATTTGCTACTAGCTTTAAATTTACCAACTACATATTAATTTTGGGTATGTGAAAATCTTGGTAGTGAGGATGAATGACTCCAACAATGGTCTATAGATGAAGTACAAAAAGAAATATTTGCACCGTTGAATTTGCTGGTATTATTGCGTCAAGCTAGAATGGCTAATAAACCTCTTGATTTAGCTAGATTGCCTCTTTTGGGGATACCAGATAATTATTTTTTAAGTAAAGTTTTGAGCTGAATTAAATTTTCCGGCATGACTTTTGAGAGCATGACTTCCGTGAGAGGATATTACTCCTACCTCCTCTATAATTTCTATTTCTCCCTACTATCTACTTACTAAAGAGACTTTTTCAGCCAACCCTAAATACAGCTATCTCATAGCAACACAAATGAACAAAAGCATTATAGTAATATATAGAAAATTTATATAAATCTCAATTATTTTGACTATGAATTTATCTCAAGATTTTCAAAACCCTATCTCTGAGCTTAATATTACCCTTGAACGAGATGTATTCCTGCGAACATTAATTCGGGAACTCTCGGGAACATTACAAGAAGTTGTCGGATTAGAAGAAGCGGAAGGTTTTATTAGTGTTGTAGGTCAAGCTATCGGAGAGGAAATCAACACCAGTTATAAATCTGCACTGAAAGTGTCTAAACTATCTAAGGAACAAGTGGCTCAAGTATTACTAGATTTGAAAAGAAGAATTCAAGGAAATTTTTACATAATTGAGGAGGATGATGAAAAAATTGTTTTTGGTAACCGAGTTTGTCCCTTTGGCGAAAAAGTTATCGATCGCCCTTCTATGTGTATGATGACTTCTAATGTTTTTGGTTCAATTACAGCTGATAATTTAGGGTATGCTAAAGTTGAGTTGCAAGAAACAATTGCAACAGGTTCTGAGGGCTGTCGGGTAGTAGTTTATTTTAAACTAACTGAAGATGCAGAAGAGGCAGAAGGAAGAGAATACTTTGAAGGATAAAACATTCATAGATATCTCCAGAAAAGGTTCTCAAACCCTTATAAAACTGTTCCAAAATCAGTATTTTTGGAAAGTTATATAGATTTGATTTATATTATGTCCGCCAGATTAGCGATAGAACTGCATTTCTCAAAAGACAGGGAAGATGGGGAGTATGTTTCAACCTTTTACCCCTCAAACAGGATTTTTTTGCCAAGTATAAAACATGACCCCTGAACAGTTTAGCGAATTAGGTAGGGTCTTACCTGAACCTTCTATATTTCTCAATTCAACAGGGGAAATTCTAGCCATAAATAAGCTAGCTACTTCCCTGTTTGGCTTACCAATGAAAGAGTTGGAAGGAAAACAGCTTTGTAAATTTCTTAGTGACCTTGAAGAGAATGTAATGAAATATTTGCAGCTTTGTTCAAAAAGTCGAAAAATGGTGATAGGTTCTCTAACAATTTGCACATCTGCTGGAGATACAATTGTTTGTCGCTCACAAGGAGCTGTGATTAGGCCAAAGCAACTTGAATCACCAGCTCAACTCCTTTTACGTCTAGAAAAAAAGAGTGAAGCCAATAATAACTTTATTCTACTGAATAAAAAAATTCAGGAATTAAATACCCAAGCCAAGTTAAAGCTAGCCTTACAGGAGTTACAAGAAACTCAAATTAAGTTAGTTCAGAAAGAGAAACTTTCAGCTTTAGGAAAAATGGTAGCTGGAATTGCTCATGAAATTAATAACCCAGTGAACTTTATTCATGGGAATTTGAGCCCAGCTCAGGAATATTCTCAAAATTTATTAAGATTAATTAAATTATATCAGCAATACTATCCAGATCCACCTCTAGAAATTAAAGAAGAAATTGAGGAGATTGATTTAGAATTTATCACCGAAGATTTAACAAAATTGCTCGAATCAATGAGTATAGGAACACAAAGAATTAGTCAACTTGTCAAATCAATGCGAACCTTTTCGCGCTTAGATGAATCAGAAATTAAGTATATAGATATTCACGAAGCTTTAGATAGTAGCTTGGTAATTTTAAAGCATCGCTTGAACTGTGCACCTAATTCTCCAAATATTGAAGTGATTAAGGATTACGGAGAATTGCCTAAAGTACAATGCTATGGTGTGGAAATCAACCAAGTATTTATGAATATTCTCAGTAATGCTATTGATGCCTTGAATGAATGTCAAGAAAAAAATGTCCAAAAAATTCATGCAAATTTGCCTTACATCAAAATACAAACAGAATTATTACATATTGATTGGGTTAGTATCCGAATTACAGATAATGGCATAGGAATAAGTGAAGCAGTAAAGCCCAAACTATTTGAGCCCTTTTTTACAACTAAAGAGGTTGGTAAAGGAACAGGATTAGGTTTATCAATTAGCCATGATATTGTTACAGAAAAACATAGTGGAAAAATATTTTTTGATTCCAGACTTGGAGTTGGAGCAGAGTTTGTAATTCAGATGCCAGTAAACTTACAAAATAAGATACTCTGATAAATATTTAATAAAATTTAATAACTCTCTCATTAAGAATAACAATCAAAATTAATAACAGTATGGAAAATCAGAACAAATACTTATGAGCCAGGGAAAACCACCTTTAGATCCTCATCCTTGAAGGGAATATAGCAATGAGCACTCACATCTTTACATATTACTATCGCATTCAAGTGTAGTACAATTTTACGCTACTATCTACCAATACTTTCAAAATGCTGAAATGCAGTCAGAGATTACTTCTGACTTCTTACTTACCCGTAGTGCTATACTTCGAGTACTATAATGTTGAATTCGTAGAGTAGAAATCTAATACAGATTTTCCTTATAAAGTCCAAGTTAAAGTAGGTTTAAGAGAGTCAAAAATAGAATCAGAAAAAAACGAGCAGGCCGATTTATATTAGCAACAAATGTCCTAGATAAGATGGAATTAACTTGATTAAGAAATGTTGTCTAAATATAAGGGACAAAAATTAGTTGAGAGCGGTTTTAGGTTTCTCAAAGACCCTCTGTTTTTAACTGATAGTGTCTTTCTTAAATCACCCCTAAGAAATTGAAGCTCTGGGGTTAATTATGGGTTTATATTTGTTGGTAATTACTTGAGGC
>JAKQYG010000439.1 GCA_023356515.1 Trichodesmium sp. MAG_R04
AATTACTAACCCTTTTTTATCATATTTTTAACTATTTCCAAAACTTTTTCAATGAAGAAATAATCAACTCAGAGGATGGAAAAGAGTGAATAGGCGATCGCTACCTCCCAAATTCAAAATCGCTTTCTTTTTAAATTGAATTATTATTCTACTTATTGTCTCAAATGATTACTATATCTACCATTAAGCTTACAAGTCAGCCCGTGATGCCTAAAATACTAGCTGGTTTTCAGTGCTTTAAGCTGAAAACCAGCTAGTAACTAAGACCTTTATGTGTCAAGTTAAAGTTAGATAACTAAGGCTATAAATTATGATAAACACTTAAGCAGATATAATGTTAGCAACCTTTTAGACTTTGTTTGAGAGCAAACAGAGATTTTTGACTAGGTATACCAACTGAACGTGGATAATTTACTGGAGTTTTCCCTACTTTCCGCAAATATATACAATGACGAATACTATTACTTAAAGGAGTATTAAAACCTTCTATAGACTCTATTTTACCTCCCAAAAGTTTTATAATTTCTAGTAAATTAGCTTGTTCATCAGTTGTGAGATTTCCCCGATATAAAACTGCAATTCCACCTATTTTTAACATCGGTAAAGCATATTCAGCACAGACTAATGTAGGTGCAACCGCTCTCAAAAGAGCAATATCATAAATTTCTCTATATTGAAATAGACGACCAATTTGTTCAACTCTGTTAGTTATAGTTAAAGCATTTTTGATGTTTAAATCTGTTAAAATAGTTTCGATAAAATTAATTTTTTTGCGGGTAGAATCTAGTAAAGTAACAGCGTATTTAGGTAAAGTAATTGCAACAGGTAATCCTGGAAAACCAGCACCTGTACCAATATCAATAACCTTTTTTTCTTCTTGCCAATGTACTTTATTTTCTAAGATAAATTGAATTCCTCTAAGGGAATCCCAAAAATGTTTTTCCCAAAACTCTTCGGGGTTAGTAATTCTAGTTAAATTTAACTTTTTATTTCCTACAATAATCAACTCATAAAGTTTCTGAAATTGTTGTTTCTGTTTAATTGTTGGCTGCCAGTTTAAAGTTTCCTGCCAAACAGAATTCATTTCTGGTAAAAATTGTCTATTATTATCATTCATTAGTGCGCTTTGAGCTATAAGTTGTAAATAATTGACAGGTCAATAATAATTTATTTTCTCTATTCCTGATAATTTTATTTTTCACAAAGTTGATTATTGCTCTTAGAAACATGAGGATTAGTCCGTAAATAATCACGTACCCAAGTACAAGCTTTATCTAACAAATTATCCAATGCCAAATTCCACAAAATTATAGTTTTATCTCTACTACCAGAAGCTAACAATTTACCATCAGGACTAAAACTTATACTCATCACACTATCTTGATGACCATTCAAAGTTTTTAATAAACTACCATCATAAAGGCTCCAAAGCTTAACCTTACCATCGTAACTAGAAGAAGCAATAACCTGACTATCTGGACTAAAACTGACGCTGGTGACACTATCACTAGCACCCTTCAAGAAGGTTCTCAGCAACTTACCATCAATACTCCAAAGCTTAACCATATTATCATAACTTGCTGTAGCGATCATTTGACCATCTGGACTAAAATTTACCCCCAACACCCAACTATTATGAGCTTTAATAGTTCTTAAGAGCGCACCCTGTTGAGTCCAGAGTTTCACTGTGCCATCATCACTTGCAGAAGCGAGTATTTTGCCATCTGGACTAAAACTGACACTACTAACCCATTTTTTATGTCCAACTAAAGTTTTCAGCAACTTACCTTCAAGGTTCCACAACCTTACAGTTTTATCTTTGCCACTAGAAGCAATAACTTGATTATTCGGACTAAAGCTGACACTCAGTAAACTATCAGTATGTCCTATAAGGTTGATATTTGTATAGTTAAAATCAATGGGGTAATAACCTGTATTCCAATTCCAATTAACACCAATAGTTTCGATATGGGTTGGCAAACATTCTCCTAGTCTACTTTGAACTTCTACTTGACTATCTGCAACGAAATCAAGCGAACTGTAGTTTTTTGCTTCTTCAAGAAACTGATGCGGCAGTAAAGAAAAATTTCTGGGGAAGAAGGAAATAATTTTGCCCAAGGGAACAAGACAAAAATTACCCACTCTTATAAAACAATTCAACTTAGTAGCCAAAAAATCTTCTGGAAACTTTCCCTGTTCCATTAAGTATAAATTGGTTTTCTCATTATTGATCAGAAACTGATGATTTTTGCCATAAAATTGCCAATATTGAGGTTCTTCAAGGAATTTCCAGTTCCGGATTTTCTGTAGAGAATGGAAATACCATAGTTTTACTATATTATCATAGCCACCAGAAGCAAGAATCTTTCCATCTGAGCTAAAACTGACACTTGCTACTCTATCAGTATGTCCTCGGAGAGTATTTAATAACTTGCCTGTGGGACTCCACAATTTAATGGTATTGTCTTGAGATGCAGAAGCTAATATTTGACCATCTGGACTAAAACTCACACCAAGAACTCTGTGTTCATGACCTTGGAGAATATTTAGAGAATCGTTTTTGAGACTCCACAACTTAATAGTTTTATCGTAGCTAGCTGAAGCCAGAGTTTTGCCATCAGGAGTGAAACTAACCTGAGTAACTATATCTCCATGACCCGAAAAAGTTTTTAAGAGGGTTCCGTCTAGCTGCCAAATTTTGATAGTTTTGTCTGTACTGGAGGAAGCTATTGTTTTACTATCAGGAGAAAAGGTAACACTAATCACTTGTTTTTTGTGCCCCTTTATTGTCTTTTCTAAAATTGGTACATTTCTCAAAAAACGCCAAATTTTAATTGTTTTATCGCCACTTGCTGTCACTAATCTGCTACCATCAGGAGAAAAATTGACACTGTAGACTGGGTCATTATTATTTCCATATCCATGTTTTAGGGTTTTCAAAAGTCTCCCATTAAGATTCCACAACTGTACGGTACCGTTTGCATTAGCAGCGGCAATAATTTTTCCATTGGGACTAAAGCTTAACTCTTTGGCCACTGTTTTAGTCCTAATTGTTTTGAGTAATGTACCTGCGTTGTTCCAAATTTTAATAGTTTTGTCAAGTGAACCTGATACTAATATTTTATTATTAGGACTAAAGTTAACTGTGATTACCGAATCACGATGATTCTTGAGAGATAGAGGTTTCTTGTCTAGTTTCTGAAGATCCCAGATTTTAACTGTGCGATCATGGGAAGCTGAGGCTAGATATTTACCATCTGAACTAAAGCTGATTTTGCTCACCTTATCTGCATGATCTGCTAGAGTTTTTTGTAATTTGCCATCTCGACTCCATAATTTAATAGTTTTATCAGCACTAGCAGAAGCAATTAAGTTTCCTTCAGGATGAAAGATGACACTCCAAACTACATTGCTATGTCCTTCTAGATGATTATATTCATTGACTCCATAAACTGCTTGCTGGAGAGATGCTGCAATCCTATATTCTGCATCATTTGATAAGTTATTTTTTCCTAATAATTGTTTTATTTCTTGCCATTCTTGACCTGCTCTAATACTTTCTATCAGAGCATCAAATTTAT
>JAKQYG010000044.1 GCA_023356515.1 Trichodesmium sp. MAG_R04
ATCCAAAACATCAGAACTTGTTAAACCCAGGTGAATATATCGTCCGACATCCCCAACATATTCATTAACATTTGTTAAAAAAGCAATCATATCATGGCGGACTTCTGCCTCAATTTCCAGCACCCGCTTGAGGTCAAAATTAGCCTTGGCCTTAATTTCTGCTACGGCCAATGCAGGTATATAACCAAGTTCTGCCTGAGCTTCACAAACAGCTATTTCCACTTGTAGCCAAGTTTTCAGCTTGGTATTATCAGTCCAAAGTTCACCCATTTTAGGTAAGGTATAACGCTCTATCACACTCTATCTATAACTAATACAACCGTTACATTTTACTACTGCTCACCAAAGATTGTACCATTTTGAAAAATGATTACTATAAATTTCTCTTGCTTCTTAACTTCTATTCTCTGACTCACTTTTGTAACATTTTTTATCAATCAAAAACTACTCCTTCTTTTTTGTAACAGAACCATGTTTATTCATAAAATCTAAGAGAATTTTTTGATGAAATTCACCAAGCGATCGCTCCATTCCAGCATTCTCAGAATAAGCTTTACCTGCCTTAATTTCTGCTGGAGTTAATAATCCCATATCCCAACCTTCTCCCAAAACTAAATCTTTCAATTCCACAGTTAAAGGAGCATAAAATACATGACGAACAACATTAGTATCAGAAAAAACACCAAACTCCCAAAGCATATCAGGTGCATAACCTATTTCTTCAACTAATTCTCGTTTTATAGCCACCTGTGGTATTTCTCCTGGTTCTATATGACCCCCAAAAAAAGCCCATTTGCCAGGGTGAACAATATCAGGAATATCATCTCGTAACTGTAGGAGAAATTTCCCTTCTTGGTAAAGAATAGCGATCGCCACATGAGTCAGATCATTGTTGTTCATAATTCTCTTCTTCTATTCGTTCTAACTCCTCTATATAAAAATCTCCAACATCCTTATTCCCTAATTGAGGAACCACAATACTTTGATAACGTATTTTTCCTTTAATTGTTATTTTTGTTCCTATCTTTGGTAATTCTGCTGTAGTAAATATCCAAATACTACCCGTATTATCTACTAACTCATAAGCACCTGTTTCTAAGAAAGGGGCACGGCTTTCTACAACACCTTTTAAATAGACTTGATTATCAATTTTACCCTTTCTTTGAATTTTCTCAATCCGACTCACATTAAGATTTAATTTAATAGCTGTTTGTGTAATTTGATTACAACTAATTAGTCCACTCACCAAAAATATAATCAAAATAATTTTGAATTGAGCTAAAAATTGATTTAAGGAAGAAGAAGTCAGCAGTAAAAAGTCAAACAAAAATTTATGGAATATTTGTATGTAATTCATTCCCAAAGCTTTTTCCCTATCTACATACATAATAATTTTTTAATTCTGACTACAGCAATTAAAAATTGATGAGAATAATCAATTTATTTAGTAACAGAACTTACCCAGGCGAACCCAAAAACCAGGTTTTCTCCTATAAGCTTTTGCGCATTTAAACGACCTATTGTTGTATGCCTCCCTTGAAAAAAAACCCTTATAAATTCGGAATTATAAATTCTAACTTCTAGCTTACTAATACCGATTTTAAATAACTATTAGCTTATGTATATTGTTAAAAATAGGGATTTATTCTAAAAACCGGGTCAGCGTGTATCTAAGTCCTATATTTAAAAAATCACAAAATATACTTTTATATACTCATAATCATACTATTATTATGCTGTTAATAAAATACAGCAGATTCCAAATATGTGAGGTACAAATATTAAAGTTCAGAACTCTGAGAGTGTGGGCAGGATAACTCCTAGTACCTTAGTGAAATAAAATTTGCTCTTCATATCAAAACTAAAACATAAAATAGCAATGACAAACAAATTAGACGGTAAAGCACTAGGAAAAAAAATCAAAGCAGAACTCCAACACAAAGTTCGATCTTTACAAATTAAGATAGGCCGTCCTCCTGGTTTAGCAGTATTAATGGTCGGAGATAACCCAGCCAGTGGAGTTTATGTCCGTAACAAAGAAAAAGCTTGTAGGGAAGTAGGTATTATCTCCTTTGGGAAACATTTTCCCACCCAAACATCTCAAGCTGAACTAACTCAAGTTATTCAAAAATTAAACCAAGACCCACAAGTAGATGGTATTCTTCTACAGTTACCCCTACCAAAACATTTAGACCCTACTTCATTACTCTATCAAATTGACCCCAGCAAAGACGTAGATGGACTCCATCCCATGAATCTTGGACAACTACTCCGTGGTGAAAAGGGTTTACGTAGTTGTACTCCTGCAGGAGTGATGCGCTTACTACAGGAATATAACATTGAACTACAAGGAAAACAGGCAGTTGTATTAGGGCGAAGTATTTTAGTGGGCAAACCAATGGCATTAATGTTACTTGAGGCCCATAGTACAGTAACTATTGCTCATTCCCGGTCTCATAATTTAGAGGCCATTACTAAAAATGCAGATATTCTTATAACTGCAGTGGGCAGGCCAAAAATAATTACTGCTGAGATGGTCAAGCCAGGAGCAGTGGTAATAGATGTAGGAATTAACCGGGTTATAGATGAAGCAGGCAATAATAAGTTAGTGGGAGACGTTCAATTTCACTCTGTGGCACAGGTAGCAGGATATATTACCCCTGTGCCTGGGGGAATAGGCCCAATGACTGTAGCAATGTTATTACAAAATACTGTTAAACGTTGGAATAGTTTGGTGGAATAACTTAACTTCTACCAAATTTATAAATTATTGTTATAAATTGTAGGGATATAATACACATCCTTGAAAGTAAAATTTCAACTAATACCGTATCTTCAAGCTAATTTCTTCTACCTTCCATACTACTTTAAATCCTGACTATTCAATCTATGGCTGAAAAGCTACAGACATATAATAATAGTCAGGGGTCATCCAAATCTTTGTCAAGTCATTTTTGGCCATCATAAAAATATCTTCCTGACTATATTTTCGAGAAATTTCTGTTTGTATTCGTGTTCCTTTCCTCATTACCCCTAACTTCCATTTTTCAGGTGTGTACGAAATTGCGCAATCTTCTGTAAGCTCCATCCAAGGTACTAATTATTTCTGAACTATGGTCAAATTCCGAACAACGCTTCAACTTATCTCAGGACTTACGCAACGGCACTTATTGTAGTGGCAATGTCTTGAAAAAGACAAATTCATGCGCCATATATAGCGGTACTGCGTAAGTCCTATTATCTAATGGAATATCTATCTCAAGATATTTATTGATCGCGTTGATCATGTGCCAGTCAACCTCCTTCATTACTTCGGCATTATAAACATCTTCAATAACTTGAAGCGACTTATGTTCAGAAGGTGCCGTCACATCGCTATGAAAGGTATTCCCCACTCTTACCGGGAATTGCTTGGTTTGATGTATCTGCATTATAAAAATTCCTTTTTGCCTTTTCGCTTTTTTCAAACAAAATTTCAAGATTGAAGCCAATAACAATAAAGTGTATAATCTATGGTGCTAATGCTAAATACTGGCCACCAAATTAATCCCATGGTCCCTCAATTTCAAATAGATACAACTTTTGACCTATCTACCTATTTAGCAGAGCGAAAAGCTCTAGTTGAAAAAGCTCTTGACAATTCTCTCAATATAGTCTACCCAGAGAAAATCTATGAGGCAATGCGCTATTCTCTATTAGCAGGTGGCAAGCGTTTACGTCCAATTCTCTGTTTGGCAACCTGTGAATTATCAGGTGGAAATATAGAAATGGCAATGCCTACTGCTTGTGCATTAGAGATGATCCATACCATGTCATTGATCCATGATGATTTACCCGCAATGGATAACGATGATTATCGCCGAGGCAAATTAACAAATCATAAGGTTTATGGTGAAGATATTGCAATTCTTGCAGGAGATGGTTTATTAAGTTACGCCTTTGAGTTTGTAGCCACTCAAACCCAGAACGTACTACCACAAAAAGTTCTACGAGTCATTGCTCGTCTGGCAAAAGCCTGCGGAGCAGCAGGGTTAGTTGGAGGCCAAGTAGTGGACTTAGCTTCCGAGGGTATCTCACAGATCTCTGAAAAAACCCTACATTTTATCCATACTCATAAAACAGGCACTCTTTTAGAAGCTAGTGTAGTCTGCGGAGGAATAATTGCAGGTGCATCCCAAACTAATTTACAGAGACTTTCCCGCTATGCTCAAAATATCGGTTTAGCTTTTCAAATAATTGATGATATTCTCGATATTACTGCCACTACAGAAGAGTTAGGGAAAACTGCTGGAAAGGATCTTGCAGCTCAAAAAGCAACTTACCCAGTAATTTGGGGATTAGAAAAATCTAGGAGTCAAGCTCAAACACTGGTTGATAATGCCAAGGCCGAGTTAGAAGTTTTTGGAGAAAAGGTAATGCCACTAATAGCCTTAGCAGATTTTATTATCAGCCGCAGTAACTAGGGGAGTAATATGGAAAATATTGCTGAAATAATGGACAACCATGTTCTATGGGTTGCTCTCATAGCTTGTTTTATGGCTCAATTTTTGAAGATAGTGGTAGAGTTAGTTAAAAGTCACCAGATTAATCTACAAGTTTTATTCACAAGCGGGGGAATGCCTAGTGCCCATTCTGCCTTTGTGGCAGCATTGGCAGTAGGAGTAGGTCAGACAACAGGCTGGGCTACTCCAGAGTTTGCCCTTGCTTTAGTATTTGCAATTATAGTAATGTATGATGCAGCAGGAGTTCGGCAAGCAGCAGGTTTACAAGCACGAATTCTTAATCAAATTATGGATGAGTTTTTTCAAAAAGATCATCACTTGAATCAAGATCGTCTCAAAGAGTTACTAGGTCATACTCCTATACAGGTAATCGTAGGTTTTTTTCTAGGAGTGGCTGTATCTTGGGTTGCCAGTTTCAGTTATTAAGTGTTTGTACCAGTTTTAGAGTTTTGGAGGTACAAAGTATTAATAGTCTCAAACCATGCTTCACTATTCTCAAAAGTTCTATAATTTAACTCTAGGACTAATTATCGTTACCTTACTACTATCTACAACAAAAGTTAAAAATCCACGATCGCTTAAATTCAACATACTATTTGTCGCAGCTCGACTTTCTTTTGTATAAGTTACTAATAAAAAAGGTTTTTGTCCATAAGCAGCTAAACCTAAATTACGCCCTAAAATTTTTTGTAACTGTAAAGCTATTTCCGGTTGATTATTATAATCAACTAAAACAACATAACCATCACCTAAAGGTTGAGGGTTAAAGCCTATGTCTGGAGGTACTGGCAAACATTGCTTGAGTGATATTGTCTCTTCTATTGGTTTAACTACATAAGCATTCAATCCTACAATATCTCGAATATAGCGTGCCCAATCACTGGCTACATCCTTGTCATCAAAGCCCCGGATGCTACTAACAATCTGGTCAATGTAACGACATATATTTATTTTAATATCTCCTGGTAAACTTCGGCGAAGAACATCTTGATTTGCAGGTGTCTCTGTAAGTATTACCAATAAGTATTCATTACTAGCAGGGGATTGGCAATCCTCAATTGCGATAGCATATTTGTTGTTAATTGTCAAAAATGACAAGAATAAAAAAGTTGAAGCTATTAAAGTTTTGAGCCTGCTTAACCAAGGTTTATTTAGTTGCAGTTGAGTATTTGTCATTGCGAAAGATAATGGTTAATATTGACATCCTCCCTAGCCTCCATCCCAGGAATTAAGAGGGGGCCTCTACTTCTGAGAAATACTTTTTCACCCAACCCTAAATATTTTGCCCATTTTCTAATTAAGAATCTTGGTTAGAAGTTGGTGCCAGAGAAGCTAAAGGTTGAGGAATATTGTCCGAAGGTGCTTGAAATTCTCCTGTTACTACAAACTCTAAGCGTAACTTCAACCAAGTAATAAATTTAGGATTAGTAGAAATAATTGCTGTTGTAGGTTGAGGACATTTAATTTTTATGTTGGCGAGTTCAGGAGCTTCTAAAAAAGCAGGTTGAATAACTAACCAAAAATCAATTTCTTTTTCCCTCTCGTGATAATATCTTTTACGTTCCCTGAGTACTTCTTCCAAGGGTTCTTCCTCAAGTAAAAATTTTTTACTAGCTAAGACATAATAATAAGTTTGCATTTCCATCAATAAATTAGAAATTGACATGAATAATTATAATTTGCCATTCATAGCAAGCTTTATTTCACGGACAGCTCGCTCCATGCCCACAAGTACTGCCCTAGAAATAATTGTATGGCCAATATTAAGTTCTTCCATACCTTCTAGACAAGCAACTGGATAAACATTCAAATAAGTCAGGCCATGTCCAGCATTGATCCGGAGACCATGATCAATTGCTATCTTGCATCCATCTGCCAAAACAGTAAGTTCTTTGTAGCGTGTAACCTCATCCTCAGCTCTAGCATAAGCTCCTGTATGAAGTTCAATGAACTGGGCATGAATTTGTGCAGAAGCCTGTATCTGGGCTTTTTCAGCATCAATAAACATACTTACGGGAATACCCGCACCCTGCAACTTGGCTACAACTTCCCCCATTTGGGGCAAATTTCCAACCACATCCAAACCGCCTTCGGTAGTTACTTCTTCCCGGCGTTCTGGTACAAGAGTGATATAGTCTGGTTGAATTTCCAGAGCGATCGCCAACATTTCATCAGTAGGGGCCATTTCGAGATTCAAATGAGTCCGCACCGTTTGTCGGAGAATACAAACATCTCGCTCTTGAATATGGCGACGGTCCTCGCGCAGATGTACAGTAACACCATCAGCACCAGCTAGTTCAGCTAAAACTGCTGCTGCTACTGGGTCAGGTTCCACAGTTTGTCGCGCTTGTCTAATCGTGGCAACGTGATCTATGTTGACACCGAGAGTGGGCAATTTTTTCTTCTCCTGATTAATTTAAGCAACGAAAGCAGATATCACCTATTATATATGGAAGTTGCATCCAATATCTCTATTCCCTACTCCCGAAAAAAATTAGCTTACTGTAGTATATATACCCCATTATACATGACTTACGAAGTACAGCTATATATAGTTGTCTTAAGACAATTCTTTGAGATATTTGGACTGCAGTTAGTACCTTGGGGTAAGTCGTGTTATCTTATCGGTGTTACACCTAAAAACTTTCTGAGATTTCCAAAATTACACAAACCAAACTAGCTTGTGGACAATTTCAATAAGTTTTAATTTACGAACTTTGAGTGTCAAGTTGGCCTCTTTTGTAATTTTGTCTTGAAGAGTAGGCTGAAAATTCTGAGAATATGTTAAAGCCCAAACTTTGCACTTCTTAACATTAAATTGATAATTTTTATTGATCTATCGCTCCTAATACTCTCCCTCAAAGCCTTATAGCTATAGGCATCGATTTTCACTGTTATAAAAAATTAGTTATTAAGAAATTTTATTGATATTGAGTTCCATAATGAGGGTTTTTCCTGCAAGCCTCTTTTTAAATGTAAATATAGATGAAGATGTGCGGAACGTCCGTTAAGAGCAAGCTTAATACATTTATAGGACTTACGCAAAGGCACTAATTATAGTGTAAATATTGGACAGGATTATCAAAAATACACCACATATAGAAACAATACGTAAGTCCTGATTTAGTTCAAACTTTTATCCAACGAATACAAACTAAAAATCGATTATCAATATATTTCACTAAAAATTACTTGTTTTTGGTAAAATAGAAAATATCTATTCTTAAGAATCAAGACCTTGAAATGAAAAATATAGCTAATTAATATTTATATTATATTGTGATATAAAAACTTTTAATTAATAAAAGTATTAACTGTTTAGTTGTAAATTAGGAACTGTAATTATGCAAATCTCACAAAATTGCCTGGACTTAATCAAGAAATGGGAAAAACTTGTTTTGAATGCTTATCTAGATCCAGTAGGAATACCAACTATTGGATATGGAACTATTCGTTATCCTAATGGACAAGCAGTTCGTCTAGGAGATAGAATTTCAGAAAGAAATGCAGAAGAATACCTAAGTGAAGAATGTAGGAAAATAGCACTAGAAATTTCTCAACTAATCAAAGTTCCTGTTAATCAAAACCAATTTGATGCTCTAGTATCTTTTTCTTATAATGTAGGAACTGGGGCATTTCAAGGTAGTACCTTATTGAAAAAACTAAATCAGGGAAACTATCGAGGAGCAGCCAATGAATTTTCCCGTTGGGTAAATGCAGTAGTTAATGGTATTAAGCAAAAATTACCAGGTTTAGTATCTCGTCGTGCTGATGAAAAGAAGTTATTTCTCAAGAGTGGAGCAGACAAAAAACCTTTAGAAGATGAAATTTCAGAACAAGACAAAGCAACTTGGTTAGAAGGATATCGAGATGAAAATAAGAAAACTGTAGTTGTAGCTTGGAACCAGGGTCAAGTAGTAGAAATATTAACTCTAGAAAAGTTTAATAAAGAATTGTTAGCTAGTATTTTCCCTCAGTATAAAAATGCTAAATATTATGTCAATGCTCCTGCTAATAAACCAATTCCTCCTGGTGAGAGAATTTCAGTTTTTAACATTTCTGATATATCCCCAAGTGAATCTCCAAAACTAAACCGTGTATTATTGAGAGGTAGTGAAGGTGATGATGTGAAAATTTTACAAAAGAGATTGAAAGATTTAGATTTTTCTCCAGGAGAAATTGATGGTTTTTTTGGCAAGAAAACTGAACTTGCAGTTATTGAGTTTAAAAAAAATTATTTTGGCATCATAACACCTAACTTTACGACTGGAATAGTAGAGTCCATAACCTGGAAAAAATTATGGGGAGATGGTCCGCCTATATCCCCTCCTCCAACACCAATTACGACAAACAAAAATTATCTACTACTAACAAAAACAAGTCGTAAAGATAAATATGGATGTTATGTACTTAACCTAGACTATTTTAAATATGGAAAACTACAAGACAGATTAGAAGTTTGTTGTGGCGCTCCAGGAAGACAGTTTTTTCGCACCGCTGCTCGGAGTCGGGCAATGACTGGAGAACCATTACCAGAGGGAAAGTGGTACATTAATGATCTTGTGTGGGCTGATGGTAAAGATAATTATTATGGTCGAATATTTCAAAGTGGTATTGGCCCAGTAACAGTTCCCTTAGATTATATAGAACCTGGTTCAACCGAAAGAAGCGCAATAGAGATTCATATTGACTGGAATCGAAATTATGGCTCCCCTGGTACCGTAGGCTGTATAGCAACTTACAACATAGCTGATTATAAACGGTTTGTTAGTTGGTTGCGGGATGTAAATCCCCGTGATCTTTATGTTGACTGGAAATTAGGAACTTCCCCTCGGCCTTAGTTAAGATGATAGTGGGTTCTACTTGGCCCTGCGCACCCTACTGCACTAACACAGCTAAAACTTTGCCAGGCCCTACGCAAAGGAACTAACTGTAGTGCAAATATCTGAAACAGCGGCAATGCCTAACTCTTGTGTGTATTCACTTTTTTCCTATGATTGTTATTCTGTACGGGTTTGACCATTTTTTGCTAATGCAACACTTAAGGTTTATCAGTCCAATAGGGTGGGTAAGCGGTACTTAAAGATTTTACAGTCAGAAAAATACCTTAAAGTTGCTCTAAACAAGGCAATTAAGTCGATGCCATAAAAATAACTAGATTCTTGGTAATTCAGGATTTATAACTTTTTGAGGTCAAAACCTTTGCCAGTCTATATTTTTTACTACTTTATAGCCCTATTTTTTTAAGTCCCCCTAGGAAATTTGCGGGTTTGAACAACCATAATTAGGGTCATAAACCAGGTTGACTGGTTGGTTTTGGTAAGTCCTGAGTGTGACAGTCTATTACTTTTGAGTTGATATCAATCAGCTTTTGTTAATTCTATTCCAGGACCATCAGAATCTTCTCCAATTAATTCACCCACTCCTTCTGACAAACTTTTCGGGTGCATAAATACTACCTTAGAATTAGCACTTTCACTTAATTTCTGATTAGTGTCTATATATCTTTGAGCAATCAAAAACTGTATAAATTCCGGACTGTCTGGAGGCAAATTTAAAGTTTCCGAAAGAAGTCTTATAGATTCTGCTTCTGCTTGAGCTTTAGAAAGAACAGCTTGCTTCTGACTTAAAGCAACCCTTTCCGACTCCATTGCTACTCGCAATTTTTCAGGAAAAATAATATTCTGAATCTCAACACGAATCACTTTTACTCCCCAGTTAGAAGTTGCTTCATATAATTTTTTCAGCAAAGCTTTATCAATTTCATCTTTTGTAGACAAAATTTCTTGCAATGCTAAGCGACCAATTTGAGAACGAATAGAAGTTAAAACAATTTCTTTAATAGCATTTTCTACACCTTCAATTGCATAATACGCTCTCTCCATTTCCATAATCTGCCAGTACACTAATGCATCTACCTGCAAAGTCAAATTATCATTAGTAATAACTGACTGAGGAGGAACATCCAAAACCCGTTCACGAATTGTATCAACGTAAGCTATTTTTTCTATTAGGGGTAAAACAAACTGAAGCCCTGGTTTTAAAGTACGCCTATACTTACCTAGGCGTTCTACTAAAGCTTCATCCCCTTGAGCAATAACTTTTATAGAGGAATTAACTGTATAACCAACGATTCCAGTTGCTATCAAAGCTACAAGATATTGGAACATAATTTAGAGTTTAGAAATTAGGTTAATTGTTTTAATCCTAGCATTTTCTTGAGACTGGTAAGTAGGATTTTTAGGGACAAGATGACTCCGCTATTTGTGAAATAATTATTTTTTTGGTGTTGCATAATAGAGAATGACATATTGGAACCTTAGATATTAATTATCCTTATTGTCAAGGTCATAAAATAGTCAAAAATGGTCATCGTCAGGGAAATTTGAAACATCGGCAAATTCCATAATTTCTCCTAATCATATCAAATCCTTTGGCTTCCGAGTAATATAATTCCTGTCATCAGTAGGTACAAAAGCTTGCTCATTTCTAGAATTTTGACTTATTACTCCTCAATATAGAATTATACCAATGCTACCGGATTTGATATCATTCATCACTGTGCAACGCCATTTTTTGTTATTACCAGATAATAGATATTACAAGTAATATCTATGGGAAAAAAACTAATTATAGTATTGACAATTCCATATGACAGTACACTATATATAGCTTATATGCGTAAGTCCTGTTCATTTTTAACTGTTGACTTGCGCGTAGCTCTATATCAATTGGTTAACCCATGTTCCAAAGCATAACGAACTAATTCTGTTCGACTATTCGTCCCAGTTTTTGTAAATAGTCTACTCACATACTTTTCCACATTCCGAACGCTAGTTTTTAGATCTCTAGCAATTTCTTTATTCATTAACCCTCTAGCCACTAAATCTAAAACACTCTGTTCTCTGGGAGTCAAATCTATTTTGATCATTGGAGCAGTTTTAGCGATCGCGTTCTTTCCCATCAACATTGCTTTGATTTCGGCAATTTGTCCTGCTAAAGCATTAATATCCAGAGTTTTGTCCCCTTCATTAGCTGCTTGTGCTGATTTTCGACGCTCTAACAAATTTTCTACAATAGCCACTAACTCCTCTGGGTCAAAAGGTTTAGAAAGATAAGCATCACAACCTGCTTGATAGCCCTGAATACGATCTGTAGTCATTCCTTTAGCAGTTAAAAAAACTACAGGTAAAGCTTTAAATCTTGGTTCTTCTCGTAATTTTTGCAAAAATTGATAACCATCTACTTGAGGCATCATAATATCTGTAATTACTAAGTCAGGTAAATTTAATTGCAAAGTATCCCATCCTTCATTAGCATTACTTGCAACATCCACATGGAAACCGCTATCTTCTAAATAAGCTTGTACGGCTTCCCGTAATCCTGGTTCATCATCCACTAATAATATTTTTCCTGACATTTTTAATTTTTCCTATAACTCACTTTTCAGTTTGAATCATTGCAGGCATATAGATTTTTCTAATTTTATACTAATTACCATAAACTTTGCTATACTTGGATTTTCTATTTCTAAATATTATTTGTTCGAGTAAATAATATTTAGAATGGTAACTTCAGTTATAAAGGAAAGTTATTTTTGCAAGCTTTTAACTATAGCAGAACTTTCAAGAATTGGCATTACTCCTTTTTATAGTTTGAAGCAGAAAACTACCAGTAATTGCCAATAGCATTCCCAAAATAGATGATGGCTCTGAAATATCCTGAACCGGCTTCTCTTCTCTTGGGTCCCAGCCAATAACATCAAAGGCTAAAAGATCTAGATCAGCGACTACTCCTAGCTCTCCAGGAGCCAATGTTGGGTCCATAATGCCTAATTCGAAATTATCTTTCCAATGACTCGCTTGACGACCATCACCAAAAGATATACCAGTTGAAAAAGTACCCTTTTTAGTAACACCACCATCAATTGAGAAATACTTTTCCCTAGTATCTGCTGTCCAATCTAGCGCATTCTTCTCAAAACTTTCTTTCGAATAGCGATATAAATCTAGAGTGCTGACAAATCTTAAGGCATTTTGATTATTTATAGGTAGTTTTTGAGCATCCAATATATCAACACCACTAATAAAGCCTAGTGCATGACCTATCTCATGAATAGCAATAGCCTCGAAATCAAATTTCCTCTTCTGAATTCCATTGGTGTTGTCGAAGTCGAAATCAAATCTACTGTTGAAAGTAATTTCTGCATCGATGTCTGTAGAGACAGAGAAACCTAAAGCTTTAGCATTTGCTGTGGTCATCCAAATTGTAGAATTATTTTCACTCCCATTATTATCAAGATAATAGGGTATCTCAGAATCAAAATTAGGATTATCAACAGTCTGATTAATTAACAAGTTAAAGGCGGGAATTGGCTGAAGGTTCTTAACAGCTATAGTATCATCAGATGAGGTAATATCTTTCGAAAGTTCATTGTGAAGATTTCTATAATTGGTAAAACCCGTTGTAGGGAGAGCTTGGCCTAAGATATTATCACCAAGATCTTTAAAACCTGCATTGATGTTGACAGTAATATCATCTGTAAATTTACTCTCCCAAAAATCAGCAGCTTTGCGAAAACCAAGATTTGCTTCCGAATTTCCAGTTGAAGTCAAATGAATAGTTAAAGCCCTTACCTCAGGTACTTTAAGATATAGTGATACAACCGAACCCATAACTGTTAGAACTACTAAACTAGTATATTTCATGATAATTTAATATGTATAATATACACATATATTTACGATACACAAACCATAAAAATCACTTTAAAATTCGGACCAAGGAATTAAACTAGTCATCACTACCCAGGAATTGTCTAGGGATGATTGTCCATATAAGGCAGTTAAAAATTTTCTGGTGGAGTATATCTTTGGCCGACTTTTCTGTACATGGCCTATATAATAAGCGTACCTAATTTTTGGTGTATTTTAGCTAAAAATCGGGCACAATTTCGGAATGATAAGGACTTAAATCCTTACTGTTTAAGTTTTTTTATAATTAATCAGCAAACCCTAATTAATGAATCGGGACTAATCGGGACTTACGCAGAACCACTATATAGATATAGTGATTAACGGTCGTCAAGACCTGTAGATAGTTTGTATCTTCATATTTGGCGTAAGTCTTATTAATATAATAATAGCATAAATATATTCAAAAAAAAACAAAAAAAGTCACCCTAGAAGGGCGAGGCTTTAAACTCAATTTTTTGGTAATTTCTAATAGTAAGATAGAAAAAACTATTATATCTACCACATATTACCCAACAGCTAACCTAGGAGCGAGCCGTTAAAATTTCATAACCATTATTTGTCACTAATACTGTATGCTCAAACTGAGCAGAAAGAGAATTATCAACAGTAACAGCAGTCCACTTATCAGATAAAATCTTTGTAAACCTTAAACCAGCATTAAGAATAGGTTCAATAGCTAAAGTCATACCTGCTCTGAGCTTAACATTAGGCAAATTCTTAGTCCGAAAATTAAATACTGTAGGTTCTTCATGCAAATTTCTCCCCACACCATGACCAGTAAACTCCTCAACCACACAAAAACCATTTGCCTCCACATGGTCTTGAATAGCCCCTGCAATATCTAATAGATAAGCATTTGCTTTTACTTGTTCAATACCTTTATACATTGCTTCCTCTGCAACGCGAATTAACTTAGCTGCTTCTGGAGCCACCTCAATTACAGCAATAGTAATACAAGAGTCTCCATGAAATTCTTGATAATAAGCACCTGTATCTACTTTTAAAACATCACCCACTCGAATGACTTTTTTCTTACTAGGAATACCATGTACAACTTCGTTATTTAGACAAGCACAAATAGAACCAGGGAAACCATGATAACCTTTAAAGCTTGGTATTGCTCCCATTTCCCGAATGCGTTTTTCAGCATAAGTATCTAGGTCAGCAGTAGTCATTCCTGGTTTAACAATTTGAGAAATTTCTTTAAGTACCGTTGCTACAATTTTACATGATTGTCCCATGATTTTTATTTCTCGTTCAGATTTAATTTCTATACCGCGACGTTGTTTTCGATTAACAATAAGTGGTTTAGCTTTTGTTGGAATTGTGAGTATATTTTTAAATATTTTCATCTTTATCACACGAGTTATTAATCTATAGCTATCTTATCTTATTCGTGAGAGAAATGAGCTGTTTTAAGGCAGAAGGCAGAAGGTAATAGCAGTTGGAACTATTTTTGAAGAAGGCTAGTAATTTTACATAAGCTTTTTTGCATTTAAACGACTTATTTTTGTATGCCTCGTTGAGATAAAAAATACTTCTAAATTCCAGCTTACTAATACCCATTTTAAATGAGTATTAGCTTTTTTATTGGCTTAGTAAGTATATTAATTTATACAATTAGAAACTAGTTATGACTCTGTGACATTAATTTTTGAGTTTATCTTTTTTTTGCGTTTATTTTCACCAAATAAACCGCTCATAACAATTCCTGTTACTAACATCCACATTAAACCGATACCAGTTAATAGTACATAAAAAGGTTTAATTTCGTTGCCAAGATATTCAGCTTCATGAATTACCATTAAAATATGTGCTTGGTCTTTGGATAACCCAAACCAATTTCTACCCAGTCGGTAAGCTACTCCCGTAATTACAGTGACAAATAATGGCAGGAAAACTATTGGGGCAACTATTTTATGTAGTTGACGAAATTTTTGTTTAATCATCTTTATATTACATCCCGTTTACAGTTAAAAATCATATGGTAATCATGAAGTATTTTATAACTTAATAAAACCATTTATGTCTCATACCAGTTAATATTTATGTAAGGATTCAGGTGAGAGCGATCGCTTCGGTAGTCAAAGTCTGCATACTTGCTGGAAATATTATAGGGTTGACAAAAAAATCAAACTTAGTAAAGTAAGGAGATGAGTAATTCAGT
>JAKQYG010000440.1 GCA_023356515.1 Trichodesmium sp. MAG_R04
AGGAGAACTTGATAAACGTTTACATTTAATTGAAGGAGATGACCCTAATTATCGCTTTAAACGAGGATTAGCACATATCCTCAGAGGCAGTTTTTCTACTTTTGAAATTATTAGTCCTCTGGAACCGATAGAATTAAGAAATCGTGTTTTTGCTGCTTCTGCAGAAGTTATTCCTAGTATTAGATCAACACAATTAACTTTGGATAATTTAGCAACTAAATTAAGTCAGGAATTAAACCAAGAAGTTATGCCTGATGAAATTAGAAAAGGTCTCTATGCTGACTTACAAGAAAATCGAATTTTGACTCAATTTGATCCCCCTACACCAGAAGATTTATTACATAGATATAACCTTTCTCAAGTTCAAGGTGTTTTCTATAAAGCTAGTCATATTGAGTTAAATGCTCACCGCAACGATCCAGGAGAATATAAACTGTTGTTTAGATATGTGAAATTATTTCAATTAATGACTTATATTGAAGGAGATGCTGACAAAGGTTTTACTCTGACAATAGACGGTCCTTATAGTTTATTTAAGGCTAGTACTCGTTATGGTTTAGCATTAGCAAAAATGTTGCCTGCATTATTGCATGTTACTAAATGGAGTTTACACGCAACTTTACAAAATCGCGACCCTTTTAGCGGAGCTTGGAAAACAGGTAGATTTAGTCTTAATTCTGATTGTGATTTAGTTAGTCATTATCCACCAGGAAAGCCTTATGATAGTATGTTAGAAGCATCATTTGCAGAACGTTGGAAAAATTTAAAAACTGAGTGGAAATTAGAAAGGGAAGTTGATTTAATTCCAATTCCTAGTAGTGTAATGATTCCTGATTTTAGACTGGTTCATCCTAATGGGGAATCATATTTATTGGAAATTATTGGATATTGGCGACCGGAATATTTAAGGAAAAAATTTGCTCAGGTGCGTAGTGCTGAATGTGATAATTTAATATTAGCTGTTTCTGAACGATTAAATTTGGAAAAAGCAGGTGTAAAAGTTAAAGATGTGGAAGTACCTATTGTATGGTTTAAGGATAAATTATTGCCTAAGTCTGTGTTGGAAATCTTAAATTCTATATAACATTTTGGTTTGGCTAAGTTTGTACAAGTATTCACACTCAAATTAAGATTAATAAAAACTGCTTTCGCTTTTTAAATGCTATGTTATTCTTTAAAAATTCAGGAATTTCCCATGCAGAAAATACACCATATTTATTTGTATTTAAAAATTAATTTATTTTATGAACAAATTAGTAAAAAAAAATTAAAATATCAAAATATTGGTTTAATATATATCAATTTATGTGATTTACATAGACTAATATTTTTCAGTTTAGGAATAATCATTTTACTCAATTATACACAGCAAAAAGTTTATGGCTTAACTCCTAGAAAAAATCAATCTGGAGTTTCTACAAATACGAAGGATTTAATTGAATCCCAACCGGGAATAAAACCTAAATCAATCAATATAAAAAAAGCACTAAATGAGCTTTATATTAAACCCAATGAAAAAATTCATTTAGTTATAAAATTAAGCGATCGCCGTGTCTATGTCTATCAAAAGGAGCAATTAAAAATTAGCTACCCAATAGCTATTGGTAAAGAAGGATGGGAAACCCCCACAGGAACCCATAAAGTTATCCAAAAAATACCAAATCCTTCTTGGACACATCCCTTTACAGGAGAAATCATACCTCCTGGCCCAGAAAATCCCTTGGGGGAAAGATGGATTGGATTTTGGACAGATGGCACAAACTACATAGGTTTTCATGGAACCCCCAATGAAGAAACTGTAGGACAAGCAGCCTCTCATGGTTGTGTTAGAATGTTGAACCGAGATGTACTAGCTTTATTTGAAAAAGTAGGGATCGGTACAATTGTCGTAGTAGAACCTTGAAAAATAATCATTCAGTCATTAGCTATCAGTTATACAGCTATTAAAAATTAAATGTTCCCATAGTGTTGCCATCTTGCACACGGACGCACCTCCCATGATCTAAGAAAAGCTGAATCCTTGTTTAATGACATTCAGGAATATATTAAAAGTAAAAAATGATGCAATTAACAATAAATAAATGGCTATATCTGATTAGCAAAATTAGCCAAGGAACACATAATTTAACAGCTATTTTCCTGATAACAGCAATTCTTTTATTTAGTAAAAACTTAGCTATAGCTTCTGTCCCTACTACTCAAACAAGTAATAATAATCAGCAAACACAGGAGGAAACTAATTTACCATTTGCTGGCTTAATGCCAAAATTGAATAAAGCTATCAAAGACTTCCAAAAATATTTGGGTACAGAAGCAGAAGTAGAAAACTTAGTTCGCGTCGTACTCCGGTTAGGGGAACGGCGGGTATATGTATACGAAGGAGAAGAAGAAGTTGCTAGTTATCCTGTAGCTGTGGGTAAACCAGGTTGGGAAACTCCTACAGGCAATTTTAAAGTTATTCAACTGGTAGAAAATCCTCAATGGCAGAACCCCTGGACAGGTGAGATAATGCCAGCAGGAGCAAATACCGCTCTGGGATTGAGATGGATTGGTTTTTGGACAGATGGCAAAGATACCATTGGGTTTCACGGTACTCCAACTATAGAATCCATTGGATATGCTGCTTCCCACGGTTGCGTCCGGATGTATAACGAGGATGTGATTAACTTATTTAAGAAAGTTCAAGTAGGTACCCAGGTTGTCGTAGAACCATAGTTTATAGCCCCTCTTGCTGTTCTTTTTCATTCTCCAAAATTAGTAGTCAATTTAGTGATATAAGTTGCTAGAGTATTCAATTCGATAGAGTATTCAAAAGTTGATTTGCTATATCAAAATTAGCAGTGACATTCTGCACATCATCCAGATCGTCAAGAGCATTCATTAATTTGATGAGCGATCGCGCCTGCTCCGGATCCCTTACTTCAATAGTATTACTAGAAATCCAACGAAACTCTACCTCACTAACATCAAAGCCTTTTTCTTGTAATACCTGACTCAAATTTTCTAAATTTGTAGTTTCTGTGAAAACCTCCACACCTTGAAAATTATCTTCCGAAATAATTTCATAATATTCCGCTTCTCCTTCCAGAGATGCTTCTAGTAACTCATCCTCATTATAACTTCCTGTAATATTCACCACACCTTTTTGGTCAAACATCCAACTCACACAACCAGTTTCACCTAAATTACCACCATTTTTTGTAAACGCACTTCTGAGGTCTGCTGCTGTACGGTTGCGGTTATCTGTCAATGCCTCAATTATAATTGCTATACCTCCCGGACCATAACCCTCATAACGAATCTCCTCCAGTTGGCTTCCATCATTTAAATTGCCTGAACCTTTAGCGATCGCCCGCTCAATATTATCATTGGGAATACCTGCTGCCTTTCCTTTCTCGATCGCCGTACGTAACTGAAAATTACTAGCAGGGTCAGCTCCACTGCGAGCTGCAACAATGATTTGCCGAGACACCTTAGCGAAAACTTTTCCCTTAACAGCATCAACTCTTGCTTTTTGGCGTTTAATATTGGCCCACTTACTATGTCCTGCCATAAAATCAAATTTTGTAAAAAATATA
>JAKQYG010000441.1 GCA_023356515.1 Trichodesmium sp. MAG_R04
CTGGAGTTCGCATTGTGACTGCTATAGTTTGTTTGGGAAAAGTCAACCGAATTTCTAAAGGTTCTTCTGTTGCTAATTGGTCAGAATGAGTAACAAAATTGTGGTTTTCCACTACCCAAATTTGTGCTTTTTTTTTGCTACTTGGCGAATTGTTCATAGGTAAGGATTCAAGGACCAGTGTTAGGTTAGTCAAACAGCTAGCCTTATAAGAAACCATTTGAGTGATTTTTACTACCTTCCAACCATAGCATTAATGCATAAGAAATGGTCTAATATCATATCCGGTTGAATAGGTATAAATAAATTAGGGAGAAGTAGGGGCGAACGGCCGTTTTGCTTGCGCATACTTCGTTAACGCTGCGCGACATGAAACGCCCCTATAGGAGTCAGGAGGGAAGAGAAGGAAGTTTTTTTATCATTAATTATCTGGACATGATATAATTATTTAAGATGATAATCCCTATAAAATTTATCAATCATTGTTATCTAAAAAAATTAAATACAGCGGAAATAAAAACCTCAAATCCCATACCCTAAAAACCTAACCTTCATCCAACTTTTCTAAACAAACTAAAGCATTATAATCAGGCACACCTTCAACAGAACGTTTACCCTTATCCAATAACACATTTCCCTCTGGCCAATGTACTTCCAAATTACCTGGTTTCATTGGAGCTAAATAAACCCGCCCTTTTAATTCACCCAAATCATTTTTCAATGTCACGTTATCTCCATCTTTTAATCCTAACTTTTCAGCATCAAAAGGATTAATTAAAACTGCTTCTCGTAAAGCACCAGTTATCGCATCTTTCTTAGACTGCACCATACTATTAAACTGCTTACCTCGGCGAGTTGCTACTAAAAAATATCCCTCTGGTAACAATTCTATTGGTGGAGAAAGAATGGAAAATTTTGCCTTACCATCAGTTGTGGGAAAATTCCAGCCAAAACATAAATGAGAACCTCCATATTGAAAATTATCTCCAGGTTCTTTCAAATGTTGAATACCTGAATATTGAGAAATTACCAAAGCAATTTCCTGACGAATTTCCCCAGTATTTTTAAACTCTAACTTATCAGCTAATTCCGGACGAACTAACTTTGCCAAATCCATAAATACTTGCCACTCTGATCGAGCCTCCCCAATTCTTTTTCCTGGGATTTCTGGGCTAAAAATCACTCTTCTTTCTGTAGTAGTTTCTGTCACTCCTCCTGGAATTTCATAACGAGTCGTAGCAGGTAACAATATTACTGTTTCTCCTGGTTCAACTAACATTTGATTAGAGAAAATAATATCCTGATGTACTCGCAAAGGTACCCGTTTCATAGCAGCTTCTACATAATCTGGGTCTGGCAAAACTTCTAAAAAATTTCCCCCTACAGAAAATAAAACATCTAACTTTCCTTCTGAGGCATTATCAATCATTTCTGAAGTAGTTAAACCAGGATAACTCGGCACAGAAAAACCCCAAAATTTACTCATAACTTCAGCATTTTCAGGATTAATTTTTCTCCCTCCTGGAAACACTGTAGAATAACATCCCATTTCTGCTCCACCTTGGACTCCAGAATGACCTCTAATTGGCATTAAACCACAGCCTTCTCTGCCAACAAAACCTTTAGTTAAGGCTAAATTAATAATAGCTCTAACATTATCTTCCCCACACTCATGTTGAGTAATTCCCATACTCCAAACAAAGACTGCTTTTTCTGCTTTACCAATCATTTTCGCAAAGGCATACATTTCATCACGGGAAGCTCCAGAAAAGCGTTCTAATTCTGACCAAGACTGGGCATATAATGAAGCTTTTAATTCCTCAAATTGATTAGTATAATTATCTATAAAATGTTTATCTATCCAGTCATTAGCAATTAAATGTTTAATGGTGCCGTTGATAAATGCCATATCCCCATTGACATTAACTAAAAAGAAATCTTCGGCAAATTTAGTTCCAAATAAAGCACTCTCTGGAATAGATGGTACCCAATAACGTTCCATTCCTGGTTCCCGGTAAGTGTTGATCACAACAATTTTTGTGCCTGCTTTTTTCGCCCAGTGCAAATATTTAACTGTAACAGGTTGATTATTTGCCACATTTGAACCGATGAATACCAATAAGTCTGTACCTATCCAGTCTTTGTAGGAACAGGTAGTAGCAGCAGCACCAATAGTAGTTTTCAGTGCTCCAGTGCTAGGGGAATGACAAATGCGGGCAGCGTTGTCAATGTTATTAGTGCCGATCGCCCGTGCAGCTTTTTGAGCAGCATAATAGGTTTCATTAACAGTCCCACGACTGGTGAGGTAGAAACCTGTACGGTCTGGGTGGGTAGTTTTGAGGCGATCGCTAATTACTGCCATTGCTTCATCCCAACTAATTCGTCGAAACCCTTTATCACCTTTGTCGCGGCGCATGGGGTAAGGTAGTCGCCCCATTTCTCGCAGGTCTCCACTACTTTTATTTTGGAGTTGAGAAATATCTGCCAGTATTTCTGGGTTAAATGCTGGCATAGTATTCAGGCGCAATAGTCGGAGGCGGACATTACATAGATGAAAGCCATCAAGAGTCCAGTCTTTCATGCCTGTTGTACCGAGGGAACAACCATCGCAGACTCCTTTGTTGAGTATGTCCCAGGCGTAGGGAAGTTGGTCAAGGTTTTCGATCCCAGCGCGGATGAGTTCCCAGTAGTTATTGGGGTATTGTTCGCCTATACCGAATGGTTTCCAGCTTGCCCAAATTTTCGGGTTCCAGATTTTGTTTGGTTTTGGTAACATAATTTATTTGATCAAAAAAATAGTTTTTTATTTCTAATAATACTAGATTAAAATTTAGGTTTGTTCTAATTGTTATATAAACAGGACTTACGCAGTACCGCTATATATGGTGCAAAAATTTGTAATCTTCAAGATATTGCCACTACAATTAGTGCCATTGCGTAAGTCCTGATAAATTTAATTTAGATACTAAGCACTTAGGCCAAATTAATTGTATATTTTGAACCAAAATTTATTAAGACATCTTCTACCGCTTTTACTAATACCATTCCCCTGTAACAATGCGCTTAATAATTGTTGTTCATTATTGCAGTTTTGTTATTCTTTGTTAATATTCTTGAATGTTTTTGAAGTTAGTACAACCGTTATTGTTTGTATGGGTTACTATGGCAGGGAAAATACAAGGAAATAACTTCATATGGATACTTTAATAAGAATAGGAAGTCGAGGGGAAGAGGTTATTAAGCTTCAAGAAGAATTAAATAACTGGGGATTTCCAGTGGAGACAGTTGATGGAATATTTGGCCCTGAGACTCGTGCTGCAGTTATTCGTTTTCAGAAATATCATAATTTAGAGCCAGATGGTATTATTGGTCCAAAAACAAATGAAGTTTTGTGGACGCCTCGTCGTCCTAGTCCTAATAGTACGGATAGAGAGCTTCTAGTTACTTGAGTCAAGCTAGAGATACTGTTGGGTGATTTTGGGGTTTGATATTGTTGGTAGAGAGAAAGTATGATTTGTTGGAGTTTGGCAAACTTAACAGGGCCTTTTCCTTCAATTTCAAATT
>JAKQYG010000442.1 GCA_023356515.1 Trichodesmium sp. MAG_R04
CCGTATAATCACTGTGCCAATCATCAACACACCATTCCCGCACATTTCCATGCATATCATATAAACCAAAAGCATTTGGTGGAAATTGACCTACAGGAGTTGTTTGTTCTCTATATTCTCTTTCTGCTTCATCAGCATAAGTATATGACGTATCATAATTAGCTAACTCTCCTGTTATAGTTTCTCCAAAGTAGAAGGGTGTAGTCGTTCCTGCACGGCAGGCATATTCCCATTCTGCTTCACTGGGCAGCCTATAATTCCTTTCTGTTAGCTTTGATAGTCTTTGACAAAATTCTACTGCTTGGTACCAATTTACCTGCTCAACTGGTCTTTGCAAATCTATACTCGTGTATGGCTCTTTAAAACGAGATGGTTTTAGCTCTAGGTCTAATTCTACTTTTAAGTCTGTCCGAGAGGCGATCGCTCTCCATTGTCCTTGAGTAACTGGATATTTGCCCATAAAAAAGGGAGGGACAGTCACATCATGTTGGGGGCGTTCTCTATCATCGCTATCTTTTTCACTTTCAGGAGAACCCATGGTAAAAGTACCCCCAGGAATATAAACCATTTCCAACTTAATTTCATTGTCCAAAAGCTCTGTTTTCTGTCTAGCGCTTCCCTCACTACGAGCAATAATATCGCCAGAATTATTAACCTTTACAACTTCAAAACTAAACAATTCCCCTTTCTCTAATTCTTTTGAATTAGCTATTCTTGGTATAGTTAATTCAAGTTCTGCTACCTGGTATGAATCTGTTATTTGTTCTGGCTTTACTTTTTCAGGTTCTCTAAGTAATTCATTACAAAGCTGAGCATAATCTAAAAAATCCTGAAATTGTCCTGATGAAGCTATTTGTTCTTTAAAATCTTGAGTAATTTTGAGTAAACGAGCTAATTCTTCTGGCTCTATACATTTAGAGATAGCAACAGCTATTTCCTTCACAGTTTGCTCTGTATCTAAATACAATATTGCACCCCACCTCTGAAGTTGTAACTCTTTTTCTCCCAGAAAAGGATTAGTTTTATGTAAATACCTCACATAACTCAATAACAAGCGAGCAATTTCTTTTATTCTTTTCTTGCCAAATCTTGGGTCTTCTGCTAAGATTTTGAGTAAATAAGCCCTTACTCCCTTATCCATTACATAAAGTTCATAACCAACTTGACGACATAGATTAGATAACAATAAATCAGCTTCGGCTATCCAAGGAACCCTTTCACTTTTAAGAAACTCAATTCTCAGATAATTTACCAATTGTGGAGTTAATATTAAAGGTAAAGCTACATGACAAGCTAACAATAAATAGGAATCTTCAAAGCGACTTACAAATCGCTCTACCTTATTTTGGGCTATAATTTCATCTGTTATTTCAGTCATTTTTAACTATCTTTGTAAGGTCAAAATAGCTTGTTTTAAACCCTCTTGGTCCATGGGAAACATAGACACCAAATGAGAAATAATACTAGCTGTAGTATTATCCCAACGCTTTTTGGGAACAGGGTTTAGCCATGCTACTAGATTAGTATGCTGTTTAATTTCCCAGATGACCTCCGTTGTAGCTGAAACTCTTGCTCGCTGACGATACCCCCTAGCAGCACCCCCATCACTAACAATTAAAGCTCTAGTTTCACTATCACATTGATTTAAAAGAGTTTCCAAGGAAATTTTATCAGTCAAAAAACTATCTTGATAAACGTATTCTGCCGGCACATTATGAAAATAAGCAACATCTACCCTTTCTATAGAGCTTTCATATTTAGCTGTTTCTACTAAATCTCGACTAAAATCATGAAAAGGAGTCATGGAACCTTCCTGATCCACCAAAATTAATAAATGAGCGTGATTTTTTTCTCGCCGACGGTAGACAGGTTTTAAGAAAAATCCTTGTTTTGTTGCTTCTTCAACAGTCATTTTGATATCTAAAACATCTCTAACTCCGTCAGCAATGGGACGACGTAAATATCGCCAACTATAAACCATAAAACGGCGAGAAATGGGATAATGAGTATAAAATTCCGCATCATCTTGATATTCTTGTATTAGTTGAGGATTAGCAATAGGTAATGGAGATAATTCTTCAGTAGTTGGTTTAGTTATTTCTGTTGAAGAAAATTCAATTGTTGTATTAGGAGAAATAGAGGTTGATGAATCTGAGTCAGATTGGTCATAATTTGCATTTTTTTGAGTTTTTGTAGAGAAATTTGGTATTGTTTCTTTAGTTTTTTCCGATTCACCAAAAGTTTTATCAAATATTAGAGCTAAATGTTTTTGTTGCTCCCAAGAATTACACCATAGTAGACGTAAGAGTTTTTTAAAATCTTCTTTATTTTTAGTTCCCCAACCTTCTTGGATTGCATCTTTTGCTGAAAAATATTCTCTCATACTCAAATTAAAACCGACTTCTCGCAAACGATAAAATATAGTTGTTAAATAAGAATTAGGTTCAAACATGAGTGGTTTAAAATTTTGTGATTTAATCAATAAAATAAATTCAAAGTAGAGAAATTTTATAAATCATTAAATTGAGGAAAATTAGTATTTTTTTGCCAATCTTGACGAATTTTAAAAATTAACTCTCGATAGGGAATTTTTTCTCCTTCCTTTAACATATTAATAGGATAAGGAAGCTTAGGATTTTGCTTTGTCTGACAACTGCAAAGTGCATATAACCAATCTAAGAATTCACTTGTGCCTGGAATTTTAAACAAACCTTTATTTTCTCTAATTTTAATAAATAGTTTAGCAGCTTGTTGTACTAATTCATCATGTGAGGAATTACTTTTTTCGAGATTTTCTGAGTCTGGTTTATATTGATAGTGAATATCAACAATTTCTTGAAGTTTATCAGGATTATCTGGAAATTTAAGATAATAATAAATACAACGACGAAGAAAAGGAGCTGGTAAATTTCCTTTTTCCTTATTGCTAGTAATAATTACAATAGGCTGACAATTAGTTTCTGCAGAAATTGTTTCTCCTGTTTCTCTAATTTTAAATTCCCAAGGTTCGTCTAAAACTGTTAGTAAATCATTAGGAAAATCCACATCAGCTTTATCTATTTCATCAATTAAAACTACTGCCGGACAATCTTTTGAACGAAAAGCATTACCAATTGCCCCAAAAGTTCGATAATCTTGAGGGTTACTAGGATTTCTAGGATTGTTATTTTTGTCTTGATTATTATTTTCTATTTCTAACTTTTGAGTTTGAACATCATGGAGTCTGAGAATAGCATCATATTCATATAAACCTTCTTGTGCTTTAGCAGTTGAGCGAATATTCCAACGATAGAAAGGTAATCCTAATTCATAAGCAACTGCCAGTGGTAATCGAGTTTTACCACAACCTGCTTCTCCTTCTAGCAAGAGGGGACGGCGCAGAAAAATTGCTAAATTCACTGCATCAATTAACTCATCTGGCGCAATATAAGGTTCAACTTTTTTAGGTGAATCTGAATGAGGTTTAGAAGGACGATTTTTGGGATTATTTTCAAATTTGTAAGTCATTTTTAGAATTTATAATTGTTTAAGAGGTAAGATTTGGATATATTAAAGTTT
>JAKQYG010000443.1 GCA_023356515.1 Trichodesmium sp. MAG_R04
CAACTCTAATGGTGGTACTTCAAATACTAACTCATCATGGACTTGTAATAATAGTTTTGTCTGATAATTTTTCAAGATTTCATTCAGTCTAATCATGGCTATTTTGATAATATCTGCACTAGAACCTTGAATTGGTGAGTTAGCTGCTGCTCTTAAAATTTGAGCATCATTTTGACTGAGTTTTAATTTCTGTAAATTAATTTCTTCTGGTTGTTTCCCTTTTAAATCACGGATAGTTCTAGATTCTAATTCAAAATAGCGTCGCCGACCTAATATTGTTTCTACATAACCTTTAGCGATCGCTTGCTTTTTTAACCTTTCTAAATAGGCAAATACTTGGGAATATTGTTGTTTATATTTTTCTAAAAATTGTTTACTTTCTTTGACTGTTATTTTAACAGACCTTGCTAATTTTTGCGCTCCCATCCCATAGATTACACCAAAATTTATAGTCTTACCTACACGCCTTTCTTCTGGTAAAATTTCCTTTTTTTCAAATAATAGTTGAGCTGTAACTGTATGTACATCTTGATTATTTTGATAGGCTTTTATCAAAACGGGTTCTTGACTCAAATGTGCCAATATTCTTAACTCTATTTGAGAATAATCTGCAGCTACTAATAACCAATCTTCTTTTGGTAGAAATGCCTGACGAATTTGCCGAGAAAATTCTGTACCAATGGGAATATTTTGTAAGTTTGGTTCGGAAGAAGATAAACGCCCTGTATCTGTTTGAGTTTGATTAAAGTTTGTATGTACTCGCTGAGTATCTGAACGAACTAATTTTGGGATAGCTTCGACATAAGTAGAAAAGAGTTTGTATAAAGTTCGATGATTTAATATTTCATCAATAATAGGATGATGTTCAGGTTCTGCTTGTAATTTTTCTAGGACTACTGCATCTGTAGAGTAGCCAGTTTTTATTCGGCGAGATTTTTTCTGATTTTGACTTAGTATTTCAAATAAGAGTTCGCTTAATTGAGATGGGGAGTTTAGGTTTAATAAATCCCTAGTTCCTACTTGATTAATTTGGTTTTCAATATTTGCTAAATTTTGTCTTTGCTCTTTTGATAATTTCGTAATATATGCTTTTAGTATGGGGCTAGATATGGCTTTTTTTAATTCTTGCTGATTGGTAAATGAATTAAAATCTATCTGATTAATTTTTGTTTGGAGATGTTCTTGTAAAATTTGACGATCTACAGTTTGAAAAGCTCTTTTTTCAATTTCCTCTAAATCTTGTTTCAATTGAATTGAGAATTTTTTGAGATATTCAATATCAATCCTAATTCCCTGAAATTCCATTTCTGCTAAAACACATTCTAATGGTTGTTCTACATCCACTAGTAATCTATACAAAGATTTCTCAGCATGTTGATTTTTATCAGCTTCTTCTAATTCTGTTATTAATTTTTCTACTAACTGAAATGTCACCAAAACTTGAGTCCCACAATAGTAAGCTACTTTGAAAATATCTAAGTCAGCAATAGTTTGATTTTTTGAGACTACATTATTATAACTCTGTAAATTTATTCCCATATCTCTAAGATATCTAATATATATTTCTTCCAGACTATGTTTGGCCTCGGGATTTAATATATAACTTGCTAACATTGTGTCAAAAACAACTCCAGTTAATTTAATTCCTTGACAGCGAAAAACTAATCTATCAAATTTTGCATTTTGAAATACTTTGGGATACTCAATACTTTCTAAAACTGGCTTTAAAACCTCTAAGACTGTCATCTTATCCAGATTTTTACCAGTTTTATGTCCGGTAGGAATATAGGCAACATCTTCCATATTTTTTCCCCAACAACAACCAATTCCAACTAACTCTGCATCTCGTGGTTCTAAAGATGTTGTTTCCGTATCCCAAGCAACAGGAGTCTGAGGATTTTTCTGTGCTTTTAAAATATTTACTAATTTGTTTAATTTTTCTGGAGTATCAATAATTTGAGGTTTAATTTTTGATTTTGTTGAGATTTGCTGTTTAGCTACTTTTGTATCCTCTGGGCTGAAAAACCAATCATCACTTCCGACTTCAATAAAAGTATTTGTAGATATTTCTTGTTGCTGAATTTCTGACTCATCCACCCAAGACTTAACTTCCACTAACTTATTAAACTGCTGTTCTAAATTGGGAATTTGATTGAGAAAATGTTGTAATTCCAGCCTTTCCAAAATAGGTTCAATTTCGGCTCGAGAAAATCTTTTGAATTGACAATCTTCTATGTCAATATTTAACGGAACATTTACTTCGATTTTTGCCATAAACTGAGAATAATCTGCCTCAGCTTTTCCTACTGCTAACTTTTTCTGATTTGCTCCTTTAATTTTATTCAGAGAAGCGTAAATTTCTGAAAGACAACCATATTCATTCAATAACTTAACAGCAGTTTTTTCCCCAATTCCTCTAACACCAGAAATATTATCAGATTTATCTCCACAAAGAGCTTTATAATCAACAACTTGAGTCGGCAAAATACCCAATTTCTCTTTAACTTCTTCAGAAAAAAATTCTTTAGGAGTGCTACCTTTACCCGCAGCTAAATGTAAAACACTAACGCCCTTTTCTACATCTATTAATTGAAATAAATCTTGGTCTCCCGAAAGAATTTTTACCTTAAAGCCAGCAGCGCTAGCTTTTTTTGCTAAAGTTCCCAATATATCATCAGCTTCATAACCAGGAGCAGTAAGAACTGTTAAATTAAAAGCTTTTAAAAGGTCTTGTAAATTTCCTAGGTCAATAATTAAATCTTCTGGTGGTTCTGGTCGATCTGCCTTATAATTCTCGTCAGCTTCATGGCGAAATGTAGGTTGTCCTAAATCAAAGGCGATCGCTAAATATTCTGGTTTTTGAGTATCTATTACTTCTAGTAAAGACTTCAGGAACCCAAAACAGACACTTGTGGGAATACCTGTAGAAGTTTTCAAACCTCCACTACGACTTTTGGCAAAAGCGTAGTAGGAACGAAAGGCTAGAGAATGACCGTCAACCAAAAGGGCTGTGGGAGGGTGATGAACCATTTAAAATTTGTACTTTGGAACAATAGTCTATTGTAGCTTAATCAAATATTAATCCTTTCCTTTACTTCTAGTATTATATTATTACTAGACTGGAGAGTAAAAAGTTCTTCTCAAAAAGGATTTGCTTATCTTACTGAAGGTATTACTGGAAAATACTTACAGTACTTACAGTTATAGTCATTCTGATTTAGATTGAGACAAAATTCTCTTGCTGTGAAAGGGTTTTAGCTGAAAAAGTATCCTATTCTTATTCGGAATCACTATATCAATAAAGAGTTGATAACCTAGATATTCCTGAAAGCCTTAGCTAGTAATAGCTATTCCAACAACTTTGCACGGTCTAGTTACTAGACTTAAACAGATAAAATGGTGCTTGAGAAAAATGGCTTAATATCCTGTAAATTCAGGCTTTTCCGAAAAATACATTCCACTACTTATCTATGCAAGTATCACATATAGCATATTGCCTTTTATACTTTTGAAAATCTTCAATCAACAAACTTGTTCTATAATCAACACCATTTT
>JAKQYG010000444.1 GCA_023356515.1 Trichodesmium sp. MAG_R04
GTTGCTGCGGGGTTGGGTTCATTGTCATCTTTACAAGGAATAAAAGGGGGTAAATTACGCTCCCTACAACTCAAGCGCAAATCTAATCTTGATAAGAAGTTTACCATAGTACCTGTGTTAGGTCAAGCTATACATCTGCAAGTATCAACGCTTTTAGGAAACCCAGATTTTCAACCAGTGATAACTGGGGATGATGTGCATATTATACCAGTGGAAAAAAATGAATATTGGGTTGGGGCAACAGTTGAATTTCCCAATGATATTGGTGAGGTGTTTGCTGACTCCAGTTTATTGGATAAGGTGATGGCGAGAGCGATTAGTTTTTTTCCTGGTTTAGCAGATGCAACTATTCTTAGGAAATGGTCTGGTTTGCGGCCTCGCCCAGAAGGTCAAGCTGCTCCTGCAGTTGGTTATTTGGAAAGTTGGCGAAATGTATTGTTGGCAACTGGTCATTATCGGAATGGGGTGTTGTTAGCTCCGGCGACTGCAGAAGCTGTTGAGAAAATGATTTTGGCATCCCAAAGGAATGAAGAAAGGAGCGATACGGTTAACACTACGCTCCGCGAACGTAAATAATAGTTGCCAGAGAAGGAATATTCATGGTCTGAGAAATGTGCTCACGTACATATTCAAAAAAGCTTAATCCTAGCTTACGAGTAGTAGCTACAAGCGATCGCCTGTTTTTTGCGTGTCGATATAAATTGAAATATTTCTTAATAGACAGTAAAATAAAATATCGCTATAATCAACTTGAACGGCTATTATTTATTGAATCACATAGAAGCTATGGAAAAATGGATTATAAGACTACACGACTCTACCAATGAAACTGCTTTTCTGACAATTAATGCCTTAATAGCAGTTATTTTTTGTTTTTGCTTGATTCCCACTATTACAGATATGATGGTAAATTCTGCTGCAGGTTTAGCCGGGAAATATTTAGGTAAAGACCAACGCACTATAGTAATTAACTCTAGTACAAATAATCCAGAATTATTTCTTATGTTACTATCACTAAGTATTCGGCGACTAGGTGGTATAGCAACTCCTCTAGGCTCAAATTTTGCCAATATTTATCTCATGTTTATTGTGGCACCAATAATTGTTATTAGTAAATGGATATTTGCTGGTAAAATATCTGATATCAAAAATTTTATCAATATTTTCAACCAAGAAAAAAGACTGTTTTTATGGCATCTTTCGATGTCATTATTAATGTTTGGTTTTTCCTCTATAGCTTTCTGGTGCATTACTGGTACTTCTGTGTTTTCACTTTTACCAGAAGAAACTAAAACCCGCACTGTTCCCTGGATATTTGTTGGTAGTTTAATTTGTTTAATAGCTGTGTTAGTTTTCTTATTTTATGAAAAACAATTTAAGGTAAAAAGACCAGAATTATTTGAGGATATTAGTGAAGATGATTATACAGAAAGTTGGTGGCAGTTTATTTTAGGAACAGCTTTATTAGTCTTATTATGCTATATCTTAAATACATTATTTATCGCTTTGACTGACATTTATGATGATGTACTGAGTCAATTATTTGGTTATGCAATTTTTGCTGGACTGCATTATTTTTTTGGAAGTTTAATATCATCCTTACCAGAAACAATTGTTGCTGTCAAAAATTATGAACGCTTAACTTCGCCAGATTTAAATACTGCAATGGCATCTGCAAGTCAGTCAAATATGACGAATTTGGGAATAGGATTTTTGGGTAGTGTGTTAGCAAGTTTGCTGTTACTTATAGGGATCAATTATCAGTTGTAGATAGTGTGGAATAATAAATAATATCATGCCCTCTAAAATATTTATGCTTTGTAGGATGTTGGCAGAGGGTAGAAGGTATAAGGCAGAAGGTTTTTTTCCAATTGTGACTTACTGGACAGTAAAAAGTTTTTGTATTCATAAAACAGTTGGTTTCATGTGACAAAGTGCTCTATTGTCGACCGTCTCGTAAATGGTGATCGAGCATTTAAGAATTTTCTCAAAAGTAGCTCTGACATACTTTTGGCTAAAATATACTTCCTCTGTTCGGGAAGTGTCAGTAAAACTATCTGTTCTCTCGGATAACCACTGGAGGGTAAAGTACAAAACCAACGAGGAAAATCCTTCCGTACAGTCATAGGCATTTCTAGACTAAGTAGTGGTAAAACAGCCAGAGCTATAGCGTTGATGGGTACAAACCGTTCCATTGCTTCGACAAATCTTGTGAAACTGTTGCTGCTGTTTCTTCAAATATCGGCTCAGAATCAGGTCTTTCAGCAACCCCTGAGTCTGAGTCATATCTTTCATCCAAAACTGATAGCTAAAACCGGACAATAGTTGAATTAAGTTCCGGAAAGTGACTTCAATATTGAAACACCAACTGTAAGCAGTCAAAATTTCTTTAGCTGGTCAAATTTAAGAATCATTAACCAGTATGTACAATTCCCTGACTTTTAGCGGGGAATGTTTTTTTTCTACCAAGAACTTTGTACTGTCCAGTGACTTAATTTTATACACAAACGATGCTATCACAATTGATGGGAGTATCGCTACCCCTCACCTCTGCTTCAAAACCGTGCATGGGAGTTTCCAGCTCACACGGCTCCTAATAACTAAGGTTACTTCGAGGTTGGGTTTACATACTCCCTTCTTCCAAACTTGGTTTCAAGGGTCCTAGGGTTTGACACTTATACTCAGGTGTATTTAGCTTTTGGCATCGATTTATTGTTTATAGTGCCCATGGTTTCCACTTCACACCTTGGGAGCTAAGTTTTACCTTATTAAGTTTCAGATTTCACCGCCTACCCTAATTACCTCCCTACATCTGCTTATCCTGAATTTTCATCCAGGGGTTTGCTTCTTAGGGAAAATCCTACACCCTTAATGCCATTGGCTAAGCTTTTCCTACTCCTTTTTATAGAAAACGTTCCTACTTTGTGCTCTGCTCAAGTAAAAATTGCTGTAAAACAGATAAAACCTGCTCATGAATTATTTTATTACTAACAACTACACCCCGGTTATTAATCATCTTTGCCCCATCTGCAAAATTCAACGGTTTACCATTAATATCGGTGACGCGCCCTCCTGCTTCCTCAACAACGATCGCTCCCGCAGCATGATCCCAAATATTTTCTCGGTAGTTTGGAGACTTCGGTGAAGGCAAGCGCAAATATAAAGCAGCTTGCCCAGATGCCACAATACCGTATTTCGCCTGGGAGTCTACCCTAACTGATGGTGCCGTAATACCTACTGCTTTTGCTACAGAATTTTGACGGTCTTGGTCACCGTGAGAACTTTCCACACTCTCGACAAACCGGAGATGAGCAGTATCATCGGCCGGCACAACTTGAATAGGAGTCAGTTCGCCCCCTGCTATTGGCATCATTGCTGCACCTTCACCCCTTACTGCTACATAGAGCATTCCTGGTTGATTATTTTCCACTGGCATTGCAGGACAAGCTAATACCCCAACTTTAACTTCTCCTGCTTCGACTAATGCTAACGCTACTGCATATTGGTCTTGACGTAAGAACCCTTTTGTGCCATCAATAGG
>JAKQYG010000445.1 GCA_023356515.1 Trichodesmium sp. MAG_R04
TGTACGGATATTTACCCATTCATCTTGTTGAATTAGACTTTCTAGTTCATCCATGCGATCGCGCAAAGTCTGTATTCCAACAGCAGACAGTTCTATTTTCTGTAATTGAGCATCTGAGTAGGTTGGGGGCGGAGCCGGAGAACCACAACTAGCCAAAAATGCTACTAATAGTGCTATTACCCATGCTACTATTGATCGTTTGTTTAACATAATCCCCTTTTATTTGCTAAAGCTAATTTTAGTATTCTATTCTTAGATTTAAGATGGAAATGACTATTTTGGCAATAGGAAGCATATTTACTTATTTATTTTGCTTCAAACTTTTAAACTGTTTTTCTACTAAACTAGCTAGAGTCTCTCGTGGGAGGAAGCGAGAAGTATTAACAATTAACTGATTTAAAAATCCTCCTGTAACAACATTAGATTGATTTTTTTCTAATGCTTCAACAGCATCTCGCACTACCTCTTCTGCAGAAGTCAATTTTTGCTTTGAACTTTCTCCAGCAGACTTAGGAAATTCCGCTCTTTGGAAAAAATCTGATTCTGTAGGTCCAGGACAAAGGGCGAATATCTTCACTCCTAAATCTTGATTTTCTGCCCACAAAGCCTCACTAAAACTCAAAACAAATGCCTTAGTTGCACCATAAACAGACATATAAGGCAAAGGTTGAAATCCACCAATTGAAGCAACATTAATAATTCCACCAGACTGACGTTTTTGCATTCCAGGTAAAAATAAATGTGTTAACTCTACTAAAGCAGTAATATTTAATTGAATCATATTTACTTGCTTTTCTAGGGATCTCTCAGCAAAATTTCCATAGTCACCAAAACCAGCATTATTAACTAACAAATCTATAGTTAATTCTTTCTGTAGAACTACTTCAAAGATAGATTTAGTTGCTGCTGGTACTGTTAAATCTTGAACTATTACATCAGCTTGAATTTGATATTGATTCTGACACATATTTGCTAATTCATGGAGTTTCTCTGCTGAACGAGCAACCAATACTAAATTGGTTTTTCTGCCTGCTAACTCTTTAGCAAAAGCTTCACCAATTCCAGAAGAAGCACCTGTAATTAATGCAGTTTTCATTTAGCTTCAAGTTAGATATAATCATTATATTTCTATAAATTAATTATACTTCATTACCAAACTTGGGTACAACATGATGTAAAATTCTACTTCTAATCATTTTTAGGCAGAATAAACACTAGGGGTAATAAATTATGACTTTTCGCATTTTATGCTTAGATGGTGGTGGTATTAGGGGTGTTATGACTGCTCGTATTCTTCAGAAAATTGAACAGCAATTAGGTAGCCCTTTAAAAAAACATTTTGATCTAATAGCTGGTACTTCAACAGGATCAATATTGGCTATAGGAATTGGACTAGGGAAAACCCCGAAAGAATTGCTAAATTTATATATGGAGAAAGGTTTGCAAATATTTCCCTACCAATCTCTCTTCTCACCCAAACGAATACCAATAATTTTCAAATATGGTTTTTTTGGTCCCAAGTTTTCCAACCAAGGCTTTATGGCCGTGTTACAAGAGCAATTTGGAGAGAAGAAATTTCCTGACATTACACCTAATCCTAATTCGTTAAAAATTCTTATCCCTAGCTATGATACTATTAGCCGTAGTCCTGTGATATTTAAAAGCTGGTTCCATGATCGCTGGTATGCCAAAGTTCCGCTCTGGGAAATTTGTCTTTCTTCTGCATCAGCCCCGACTTATTTTCCGGCCTACCGGATCGAACAGGATGGGCAGATATACTCATTGATTGATGGAGGGGTTTGTGCTCAAAATCCTACTGCCTGTGCTGTAGCAGAGTCTATCAAGCTATTACACAAGTCTTCCAATAAATCTATAGCGAACCTTATTGAGCAAATTAAAGTAATATCTATTGGTACTGGAGATCCGGCATTTCCAATTCCGTGGGAAAAAGTCCAAAGTTGGGGACGTTTCCAATGGGCTTTGCGCATTGCAGATGTCTTAATGGATGCTCCTACTGATATACATCGATATGTTGCCGAACAAATCATGAGTGGGGCGGAAAATGACAGTGAAACACATTATATTCGTCTACAACTACAACTACCTCTCAAGAAACCATTACTAGGAATGGATGATGCTCGGCAAGCAAATATAGAAGCAGTTTTAAAGGAAACAGATGCCTATATTAATCAGGTCAAGGTACAAAAAAAGCTAGAAAAATTATTGACTAACTGGTAGCTTTTGTCTCTAAAGTTCGAAATCAAATATTAAAACTCAATACTATACTTAAATTTCTAGCCTGATATTTTTTTAGTGAGGTACTCTGTACTTCATAATACTTGGAATTTGCTGTAAATTGTTTCTAAATTGCTGTTGCCCTCAAAAATAATAGAAGTTCATCTATAATATTTCCTGACCAATGTTCCTGGGGATAATGTGCTGCTTCTGATAACTTAACTAACTTTCCATTATGACAAATCTTAACTAAATTTTCCCCTTGGTTAAGATCTAGCCAAGGGTCTTTTATCCCCCAAATAATTAAGGTTGGTTGCTGCCATCTTTTAAAGCCAGATTCAATTTCTGCCATCGATTTTTTTAAATCTAAATTTCGCACAATTGCTAATATAGCTCTCCCAGCGGCAGAACTTTTTAGATAAGGGCTACGATAAACTTCTAAATCTTCATCAGTAACCCTTAAACGACTACCTTTCTCTAAAGTCCTATCCACAAATAGAGGATCTTGAGTCAGCATATCTCCAACAAAAGGTAGCCCTAATTGTTGAATCTGCCAAGGTAATTTCGCTGTAGTGGAAATAGGAGTATTTAAAATAGTTAAACGTTCAATTTTTTCTGGATTTCGTAATGCATATTGTAAACCAACCGAACCTAAAAATCCTTGGACAACTAGATAAAAATGCTCAATTTCTAAACTATTAATCAATTCTGTTAAAGCCTTAATAAAAGCTTCTGTTGTGTAGGGAAAATCTCTTTTGTCTAGTTTGGGAGACAAACCACAACCTATCCAGTCAGGAGCGATCGCCCGATAGCCTGCCTGAGCTAATTCCGGCATAATTATAGTCCAACTATGGCTTTGAGAAGGCAACCCATGTAATAGTAATACTGGTAGTTTATCTGTTTCGCGATTTGGTTTAGCTTCCCGATAAAACCATTCTAGGGAACCGACTGTGATATTTTTTTTCTCAATAGACACTTGTTTTATTAATTTTGTCACTAGATTAACTTGTCGACCATATCATTATAGAGCAATAAATGATAGTGCCTATGTGACTGCGGCATTAAATACTAACTTCTCTGGCATGAAATCAAGGCAAATATCTAAAAGGAAAAAAGCTTCAGAAATGAAGTTAAACCTCCACTCCTAATGCTTTCTCCCATTAGTCAATTTTTCAGGAAAAAACTCAGACAACCTAGAAATTCATTTCCGCAGCTTGAACTTTCTCCACTTGTTTCTTCTTAAGAACCAACATAATTTGAGCTAGCATAACCAAGGCAAAAAACGCCATCAACCATT
>JAKQYG010000446.1 GCA_023356515.1 Trichodesmium sp. MAG_R04
AATTTGGATGCTAAACGAGATTGGGGATATGCAAAGGATTATGTTCGAGCTATGTGGATGATGCTACAGCAGAAGGAAGCAGATGATTATGTGATTGCTACTAATGAAACTCATTCTATTCAAGAATTTCTAGAAATAGCATTTACTTATGTAAATCTAAATTGGCAAGACTATGTAGAGTTTGACTCCCGTTATCTGCGTCCTGCGGAGGTTGATTTATTAATTGGTGATTCTACAAAAGCACGAGAAAAGTTAGGTTGGAAACCATCAGTTACATTTACAGAGTTAGTACATTTGATGGTTGATTCTGATATGAAGATTTTGGAAAAAGTTGCTATTATTGGTAATGGTTTTGATTAAAAATATTTGGCTTAGTTATTTAAGAAGATTTAACTATCGAGATAATCCTTAACTTTTTTTGAGGTGGTAGTGCTTTTACTAGTTTTTAGCACTATCAAGTTCAGCAAATTCTGTAATCAAAAAAGTAGCTAAAAAGAGAGAGAATTATTTTCTCTATCTAGATAACATAAGCCAAGTTTCATACGAAAAAAATGTAGATTAAGTCAAAAAGGATTTGGAATCAGGCTCCAGCCATCGAAAACCAGGAGGACAACCGAGACATCCAGAAAAGACAAGAATTGGGTTTGGCAGAGTAGACTGTTGCCAAGTATTAGAACCCCAAAGATGTCCAATATGTGGAGGAAATCACTGGGAAAGCGGGGGAGCAACTACCAGAAGTTACCAAGTAGCCTAACTGGTAGAACATCCAATTGAAATTTTTGAATACCAACAAGTGCGACGATTGTTTAGGCAATGTGGAGAGCAAGTATCAGGGGAATTACCGGAACTGGTAATCCCAGGACAAGATTTATCGGCGGATCTGCAAGCAATAATCAATTGTAATTCACAATACTTTAAAGCTAATGTTTGGTTAGTTTGAATCTCGGAGGTTTTTGATGAGTAGATTAGAGTTAGAAAATAAAAGAGTGTTAGTAACAGGTGGAGCTGGTTTTCTTGGACGCCAAGTTGTAGATCAACTTCAGAAGGTAGGAGCTAATCTTGATAAGATTACTATACTGCGATCGCGTGATTATGATCTTCGGACTCTTGAATCTTGCCAAAAAGCTGTTCAAAAGCAGGATATTATTATTCACCTTGCTGCTCATGTAGGAGGTATTGGTTTGAATAAGGAAAAACCTGCTGAGTTATTTTATGATAATTTGATCATGGGAGTACAATTAATTGACTGTGCCCATAAAGCAAATGTAGAAAAATTTGTTTGTGTAGGTTCAATATGTGCTTATCCTAAATTTACTCCAGTTCCTTTTAATGAAGAGGACTTTTGGAATGGTTATCCAGAAGAAACTAATGCTCCTTATGGTATTGCCAAAAAAGCTCTTTTAGTTCAACTAAATTCTTATCGTCAACAGTATGGTTTTAATGGTGTTTATCTGTTACCTGTTAACTTGTACGGACCTGAAGATAATTTTGATCTTAAAAGTTCCCATGTAATTCCTGCTTTAATTCGGAAAGTACATGAAGCTCAAGTAAGAGGGGATAAAAAATTGCCTATTTGGGGTGATGGTAGTCCTAGTCGTGAATTTTTATACTCTACAGATGCGGCCAGAGGAGTTGTTATGGCAACTCAATTTTATAATGAATCTAATCCTATTAATTTAGGCACGAATCATGAAGTAAAGATTCGTGATTTAGTAGAGTTAATTTGTGAGTTAATGGATTTTGAGGGAGAGGTAGTTTGGGAAACTGATAAACCTAATGGTCAACCTAGGCGGTGTTTAGATACAAAAAAAGCTCAGGAAAAATTTGGCTTTGTTGCTGAGGTAGATTTTAAGCAAGGGTTGAAGAATACAATTGAATGGTATCGGCAAAATGCTAATTGAGTCTAAAGGTATAGACTTGATTGTAATCAATTGATACAGTAGAAGGCTGAAGGTAATTTATTTTTCAGCTTTTCCCTATATAAAAGCTTTACTAAGAGAAAATTTTTTATTTTAACATAAACCCTCAAAGCTATATTACAGCAGATTTCGGACAAATCGATGTATAGGGTAAATGGTGAAAGCTATGTATTACGGGTATCTTACCTGCTTGGGTGTGCCTTAGCTTATAACAATAGAAAGCGTTGTAAAACCTCAGGTTTAAGGGCAAGGGCGTTATCTTGTACAGGGTATAGTTACATGAGAAAAAATTAGGATCAAATACCCATATCTAAGGTTATAGAAATGGTCGATCAGAATCTTCTGGAAAAAATTACTAAACTTCTAGCTCTTGCCAGTTCACCTAATGAACATGAAGCTGCATTAGCGGCAGAAAAAGCAGCAGAATTATTGGCTAAACATAATTTATCTGTAGCAGACCTAGGACAAGATAAAGATGAGGATATTACTAAGAGTATTGTTGATAAAACGGGTCGTTATGTAACCTGGAAAATGTGGATATTAGCAGGAATTGCTAATGCTAATGGATGTCAGGCAATGCGTTCTACTTACAGTGGTGAAATGAGAGTAGTAGGAACAGAAACTAATATTGCAGTGTCTAAGTCCCTTTATGAATATTTAACTGCCATAGTTGATAAATTAGTTAAACAACATAGAGGTAAGGGAAGAGTTTTTATTAATGCATTTCGGGTGGGGTGTGCAACTAGATTAAGACAAAGATTAGAACAGCGACGAAAATATATGGAGGAAAAGGGCATAGCTGCTAATGATGATTATGATTCAATATCTGCATCTGCTATAGTTGTGCGTTCGATGTTTGAAAAACATGCTTTAGCTATTCAAGCATATTTGAAGCAAGAAGGTGTAAAATGTAAAACTCAGAAATCAACTAAAGTTAATAGTGATTTAGGTTTTTCCTTTGGATATATTGCTGGAGAAAAAGTTAGTTTAAATTATTGGAATCAAAATTTACATAAAGATAAATTTATCAAACAGTTAACTATAAAGTAAAGGTGTAATAATTAGCACATCAGTTATTACTCATTAGCTTTTTTACATCTTATCTCTTTGACTATAAAGGGTAGTTACTCTCAAAAAATTTACATTAGATAAAATCTTAAAGGAAAAGATTGGAGAGGCTTGATTTTAGATAGTGTAAGTGTTAAAGTTTTATGAGTAAAGATTTCAACGTAAATGGAGAAGATGGTTAAAGCAACAACAGAAAAATCAGATATTTCAGAACAATCAAATACTCAATTAATTGGTAAGGCATTGTTGAAAAAAGTTAAAGAACTTTCACATAAGTCAAAAAAAGATACTGCTATTGCTTGCGGGTATTATACAACTACAAAAGATCAACAGAAACGAGTCAATCTTGCCAAGTTCTACGATGCAATTTTACAGGCAAAAGGGGTAAAATTATATGAGAAGGATACTAAAGATGGAAGAGGACGTGCGCCGACTTATCGTGCTTGTGTTCATAAAAATGGACAGTTAGTAATAGGAGCTAACTATACGGATGAAATGGGACTAAAACCAGGGGATGAATTTGCTATCCAGTTAGGACATAAA
>JAKQYG010000447.1 GCA_023356515.1 Trichodesmium sp. MAG_R04
ATAAATCATAGATAATCCTACAAAAAAACTACTGTGTCTTCTTTCTTTTCTACCTTTTTCATTAGTTCTTGATATATATTCTTGAACCCCTTTGTTCTTAACTTTTTGTCCTTGAAAAGAACTAATTGTATATGAAATAGCTATTAATAAAATTAAATTATTTAATCTTATTTCATTAGCCTTAGCTGATACAAGAATTGTAACCACCAGTTTTATAGTCTTTAAACATTAATTAATACTAATTCTGAGGAAATACTAAATAAATTTTCTATAATTTTTTTAACTAAAGGAGACCAAAATAAAGGTAGGCTAAACTCTTTTAAAGTTAAAAATCTTTGTATATTTTTTCCCTTACTTTCTAATCTTATTGGTAGGGGAAAATAATTACTAAATTTTGATATCTGTACAGTTTTATGTACTGAGATTAAGTATAATAATATTTGTAATGTTATTACTTGAGATGGACTCAATTTTTGCTTAATATGGTCTTAATAAAAACCTAATATATTCACTTTTGTTGATTTTTATTTGTAATTACTAACCCTTTTTTATCATATTTTTAACTATTTCCAAAACTTTTTCAATGAAGAAATAATCAACTCAGAGGATGGAAAAGAGTGAATAGGCGATCGCTACCTCCCAAATTCAAAATCCCATTTTTTTAAATTGAATTATTATTCAACTTATTGTCTCAAATGATTACTGTATCTACCATTAAGCTTACTTGTCACCCCGTGAGATTTTAGGCACTCGCCTGCTTCTTAAAAAGACTTTTTCAGCAGACTCTAGCTACTTTTTAGGTATCTCGCAATCCCCTGAATTCCACAAAACTTGATTCTCTTTAAAATCAGAAGTAAACCCAAAATATGATTAACTCATTTTCTTCATGTTTCCTGCTTCCTGCTTACTTTTTCAATCAAATAACTAGCTATTTAATCAGCATACTTTTTATTATCTTTCCTCTGCCAAGTTTCGCTGAAACTGTATTAGAAAAAATTCAACAAACGGGGGTACTAAAAGCGGGAGTCAGAAGTGATGCTGTTCCATTTAGCTACATCAATAGTCAAACCAACCAATTAGAAGGTTATTCAGTTGAATTAATTAAATTAATTCATCAACGTCTAGAGGAAGAATTGGGTCAACCAATTCAATTAGAGTTGCAAAAAATATCTCTAGAAAACCGTTTTAAATTAATCGAAGATAGTAAATTAGATATTATGTGTGCCGCTACTACAATTAATAATTCCAGGGAGAAAATAGTAAATTTTTCCATTCCTTTTTTTACTACAGGAATTCAATTGTTAGTAAAAAAAACAGATGTAGAAAAGTTTGATCCAATCAAAGGTTCTATAGAAAAAATATCAATAGGTTTATTAGAAGGCACAACTACCGCTCAGGAATTTAGCCCTATTTATCCAAATGCAAATTGGCAACCAGTTTCTAATAGAACCGAAGGAATTAATCAATTATATAATGGTAAAATAGATGCTATTGCTAGTGATGGTATTTTATTATTAGGAGAAGTTTGGCAACAAGATAAAAATTTTCGTGATTTTGTTCTAATTCCTAATATTCCTTTTACTTTTGAAAATTATGGTTGTATTTTGCCATTGGAAAATTCAGACTGGGATAAATTTGTTGATACTACTATTGCTAGTGACAAAAATACCCAACTTTTAAATCAGTGGTTTGATCCTAAAAAAGGTAAATTTCCTTATGAAAGCTTTAGATAATCTCTGAAAATATAGCAATTCTCAGCCGTGAGTGAAGTACTATGATATAAGTATTCAGCAGTCAGTTATCAGCTTCTGAGACACATTTTTATTCCCATCATACAATTGTATTAGTTGAAAACTCAAGTTCGTCATCCTTGTGTTTCAATTCTGTGGTTTAAAATGTGTATAAATTAAAAGAACGCTTGCTTCATTTATTAAATAGCTAAGAGATGAATGCTTACAGTATAATTTTATAAATTAATCTTTGAATACCCATATCAAAATAATCAGGTAGGATAAATTTTAGTTACAAAATTAACAAAAGAAAATCCTGCTAATCAATTTTTATCCTAGTATTATTTCAAATAAAATTTATAATTAACCAACATGATTAACAAAAACAAGACTATAAAAATAGATGAATTATTAAGGCAATATGCAATAGGAGAAAAAAATTTTAGTGGCCTATACTTACATGAAGTAGATTTGCTAGAAGTCAACTTAGAAGGGGCCAATTTTTCTGAAGCTGATTTAACAAGTGCTAACCTCAGTCAGGCCAATCTTAGTCGAGTAAATTTGGCCAAAGCGAATCTGAGTGGAGCAAATCTAATTGGAACTGATTTAAGTGGGGCAGACTTGTCGGAAACTATTCTAGTAGGAGCTAAACTTAACAAAGCCGATCTAACAAAAGCAAAACTTGTCAGAGCAGACTTAAGTCGTGCGAACTGTAGCCAAGCTAACATGGTAGATGCTAACCTCTCAAGAGCTATCCTGTATGAAACAGATTTACATGGAGCTAACCTATATGGCGTTAATTTCCGACGAGCTATTCTTAATAAAGCTGATTTAATTGGCGCTAACCTTACCAGAGGGGATATGACAGGAGCAGATTTAATAGAAGCAAATCTAATAAGAGCAGATTTAACAGAGACTATTTTAAATGCTGCTGAATTAAACGGAGCAAATCTTTTGGGCGCTAATGTTTCTGATGTTAATTTAGTTGGAGCAGTTCTCCAAGCAGTAATTATGCCAGATGGTACAAGTTATGAAGAAATTAGCAGACCTATTCAAAATTAATAGATTATCAAGCTATTCTAATATCACGTAACGAAATTGTTAATCCTGAATGAGTATGAAAGGAACTGATAACTATCCAATCTTTCCTATTTCCTACTTCCTAAATATCCTACTTTTTTAAATATTTAAAAATGAGAGTTAAAATATTTTCTGCTTTCTTAGTTTTTACTGCAATTTTTCCTAATCTTCCAGCTATTGCTGAAAATATCCAAGATATACAAAGATTATTATCTAGCAAACAATGTCCTAATTGCGAATTAATTGGTGTTGGTTTGGTATTGGCAAATCTTCAAGGTGCTAACCTAGAAGGAGCCAATTTAAGTGGAGCTAATCTCAGTCGTGCAAATTTAACAGGGGCAAATTTATCTGGTGCTAATTTAACTGGTACAAGTTTATTTGGTGCAAATTTAATAGGGGCAAATTTATCTGGTGCAAATTTAGCTGGTACAGATTTAAGAAGTGCTTATTTGACAGGTGCTAATTTAACAGGTGTTGAACTAAAAAATGCATTTTTGTTAGGTGTTGTAGGAATGCCATCTAATGTTGGAGAAGCTGAAGATTTTTATTGGTTAGGAATAAGAGAAGCAAAAGCAGGACATTATAAAGATGCTGTTAGATATTATAACCAAGCTATTAGTATGAAATCGGATTTAGCAGCAGCTTATTTTGCTAGAAGTATGGCTCTTGCTGACCTAGGAAATCTTGATGCGGCTCTTAGAGATGCTGAAAAGTCTCGC
>JAKQYG010000448.1 GCA_023356515.1 Trichodesmium sp. MAG_R04
GCTAAATTAGGCTCAATGGGAGAAAAGGTAAAACGTATTGTTAATATAGCTAAGTTAATTACTGAACAGCTAGAAGTTAGTCAAGACATGGGCGATCGCTAAGTCGGAAACCATTATTGTATGAACTTTTGGGGCACTAGTAAGAAACATCCACATGGCTACAGCATAAGCAGCTAATAGCATGACCATTATTCCCTGAGTAGAAAATAGACTATCAAGGGGAAATTCTGGTAAAAAAGTACTTATAGTTAACTGAGGAAGCAAGAAAGCCATAACATTTACTACTGACATGATTGAATCAGATATTAAGGATTATTATTTATTAATTTCTGTGGTTCCACCACAAGTTTAATTCAAGTTATACGTCACTAGCGTACTATAATATGTCTCAGTATACACATCATTGCTATTTGGATTGTATAAAAAATATCTCGAAATAAAGAGGTTGTTTCATCTCAGTTAATTTTTTATGGGTTTAATGGTTGGCTGGGGAATTTGTAACAATGGTTCATTTACAGTTAATATAACATTATTTGGGTTAACTATTTCTATAACAGGTTCATTTAAGGCAATTTGTACAGCTTGAGAATCAGGTATATTTGCTAATTTAACTATAGGGAAACGAGTAATAGAAATGAATCCCGATATAACTGCTATGCATAGACCAGTAACTGCACTACTAACTAAAACAAAATTTCTCCTCGATCTACCCTCAACTTTTTCAAGTATTCGTTTGATAGTTTGGTTCACAGGTTCTAGTGTTGAAGTTATTGGGATTTTTTGAAACTTAGAATGTAATTTTAGTAATCTCTGATAAAGATGTCTGGCAACTGGATCTGTCTCTAGTAAAGCTTCTACTTCTTTACGTTGTAATGGTGTCACCTCACCATCAAGGTATGCACTTATTAATTCAAATTTTTCTTGTTTCATAGTTTTTTTTACTTTGAAAATGATTCTTAAATTTGCCTAAATTAAATTAAATCTTTTACTCATGCTTTTGGAGGGGTAAAAAATAAGGTAAAACCCTTTTTGGGCAAGCTTAGGATAAACATACCTTCAGGAAAAAATTAGGGGTTGAGCCTGGGGGTCTTAAGATACTGACTGGCCATTAAGTGACCTAAATGAGCTATTTCTTCGTTAATATTCTTAATACTAAGGCCAAATGCAAATAGTATTTTTCAAGATAAAACTGCCTCAAACCATTATTTAAGATTGAAGTGTTATTAATTTTTTTAGGTTGATTTTTTAGTAACCTACAAGAGAATGCAAGAAATTACATTTACCGAAACATTGGGTTTAAAGCCTTGCCCATAAGCGGGGGACTTTTTAGTTTATTTTTTTCCACAGGTTATGTTATTATGCTTTTTAGTTCACAATAAATATATTAGTCGCGGGTGGGCAATCCGAGACAAAAAACGGGCAAGTCGGCCGGTAGCAATACTACTGCTAAAGTAGCAGCAGCCTGTGAGATGTCAACCCGCCGAGGGGCTACGGCTCGGTAGTAAACCCAGTGCTTTTGGGCCAGAGAAGATGTCAACGTATTGAAATCATCAAATATCTAAATATTTTTGGAGCTGCAATTGTAACCTTTGTCTAGCTCTAGCAATTCTTGATTTAACAGTTCCTAGAGAAACTCCTGTAATTTCCGCAATTTCTTCGTATGATAAACCCTCAATTTCTCTCAAAATAATAGTTACTCTGAATACTTCAGGTAATTTAGCAATGGCATTTTTAAGATGATCGTAAAATTCTTGTGTGGTTAATTGTTCTTCTGGCCCAGGAGTATCTGCAGCAATTTCCCAGTCTATAATACTATCATCAAAAGATAAAGGGGCATCCAGTGATAGAGGTGGGATAACTCGTTTCCGTTTCCGTAACTCGTCATAAAATAGGTTAGTTATTATTCTACTTAGCCAGCTCTTAAATTTTGCTGGCTCTTGTAGACGTTTGATATTGCGGTACACACGAATCCAAACTTCTTGTGCTAAATCCGACCTATCTTGCCATTCGGGAGCTAAGTAATACAAAACTTTATCGACATGGAGTTGGTATCGATGTAGAAGTTCTGCAAAAGTTTCACTGTCTGGGTCGTTACCTTGTTGGCAGCGCAAGACTAAATCATAGTTAGAGAGTTTTTCTGGTGGCAATTCCACTTGCGCAAGGGTTTGTTCTACCTTAGACCACAGTAAAAATATATATTGACTCATGGACGGAATTGACTCAATAACCTTATTTTTCTACTTCACTACGACCCATATTTCTTAGATCGACTTGTAACTATTAAAGTACTATAATTTGAAATCCTTTCTTATTGTTCAAATCCTCAGGAAAATATTAAGCATAAATATTGACTCCTATTGGCTAATATGATTTTATTCTAACTTCTTTGCAAGAAAATAGCTATTAGCCGGTACAAGGTTTACGATGTGTTACGATTTTGTTTTTCCCATTTTCTCCATTGAGTTATCAATTTTTTTTGTCCATCTTTCATGTCACTTCTAACGTCAACCCGCATCGGAGCTACGGCTCGGTTATTACCCGGTGCCTTTAGGTCGGGGAGGATGTCAATCTAACTGACTTAATCATTCGAGAGATGTGAAGCATTTTGTTTAATGGCTTTTTTGGGTCAACGAATCCCACTCAGCAAACCTCATCTGTTTCACAAGCTCCAATACTTACCCAACTACTTGATCCATCTACCCAATGTTCTTTTTTCCAGATGGGGGCTGTATGCTTTAAAGTATCAATACTGTAACGACAAGCTTCAAATGCTTCTGAGCGATGGGGACAACCAATGGCCACTAATACGCTGATTTCACCAATTTTTAAGCGTCCTACACGATGATGAATCACTATTGTATTAACTTCTGGCCATTGATGGCGAACTTCTGTGGCAATTTGTTCGAATACTTTAATGGCCATAGGTTGATAGGATTGGTATTCTAGAGCAATGACAGATTTACCGTCTGTTTGATTACGAACTGTTCCGCTCATTACTACTACAGCACCATTGGTAGGATTGTCTGCTAAAGCGTAGATTTCTGCAACAGACAAAGGAGCTATAGTAATAGAAAAGTCATCCCTTTCTGGCTTCAGTTTTTTAGAGGAAGGTACTGTTAAATCAGGATTCATAGTATTGAAAATAATCTTATTTTGAGTAATATAAAAAATATAATAATAGTAACAAATGTTATACGGACGTTGCTCCCCTACTTAAAACAATAGATGAGTGCTGAATACTTACACTTAGCCTTGACATTATTTGCTAGTCCTACAGATTTAAAGATATGGGTTTATACATTCCTTGAATTTTCATGAGAGTAGAGATGCAAAATTATGGGTTCTAGCTTAACTAATACTTATTTACAATGCATATTAGCTTACTCATTTTTGCTGCCTCCTAAAAGATATAGTAAAGCCATTCTTATAGCAATACCACTGGTGACTTGTTGAGAAATTAGACTTAACTGTGGGTCGTCCATTAAGTCAGAACTAATTTCTACTCCTCGGTTGAC
>JAKQYG010000449.1 GCA_023356515.1 Trichodesmium sp. MAG_R04
ATAGATAAACTTAGTTTACTCAAGGAACTAGCTTGCAGGATTAATTCAGTAGGTAATTATTTAGGAATTAAAACTAAAGCGAGCTGTAGGGACGCCCTTATGCAACGTCCCTAGGCGGTATCCCTCTTGATGAATAATATAAATAAACTGGTTTTTATTGATTTTAATATATGGCTTTATTCTTTTTTAAGGGGGTAAGATTAATAGTCAAAAAAAGATGTTAGAAAAAGAGTAGTTACTAATGTAGGATAGATTATTATTAGCTCCTAGGTGATTAATGAAGTTGCTTAGATTCTAAAGCCAAAGGTGGGTTTTAATGAGGAACAAAATTCTAAATTTCTCACCCTAAATTATAAATAATAAGGCGATAGGGGTGATGTGGCGATTTCTTTGGCTGAGATGAAAGGGTAATTTTTGGGGTAGAATAACATCTTTAAATAGATTTATGTTTTAGTTTTTATGGGTAATGAGGTCATGAGTGCTGGACAATTGTTGAAGCAGGCTAATCAGTTGAAGAGGGCTGGGAGGTTGGATGAGGCGATCGATCTTTATTATCAGGCTATTGACATTAATCCTAATTTTGCTTGGGCTTATAGTAATTTGGGTAATGCGTTAGTTCAGCAAAACTATTTGGATGATGCCATAGATTGTTTTAATCAAACCATCAGAATCAATTCTACTACAGCTTTTTTTCACCGCCAGTTATCAGAAGCTTTAGCCCACCAGGGGAAATTTAATCAGGCTTTAGTTTGCTTTGATAGATTTCTCAAATTAAGTTTAAACAACCAACTCAAGTTTGACAAGAATGGACTCAGTATAGAAAAAATATATGAAAACAAAATAACACAATCATCTCTTTGGAAGGCGGTAAAGTCGGCAAGTATATTAGCTCATAACAATCAAACTGAAATGGCTATAAATCTTTATCAAAAAATTATTGAGGACAGTCCTTATCAATATTCTGAAATTTATAATACAGTTGGTAAACTACTCTTTAGAGCTGGAGAAAGGAAAAAGGCAGTTACTAATTTTGAAATCGCAATATTTCTTAATCCTGATATAGATCGGTATCATCTTAATTTAGCAGAAGCAACAGATAGTTGGCTCTTGTCTGTAAAATTTTATCGATCAGCAGTTAAGCTGAATCCAATGGTGTTAAAAAACTACTATGAGCAAGTGGAATATATTAACACCCAGGATATTAAGATTAAAAATCCGATATTTGTGGTAGGCTGTGGACATAGTGGAACTTCAGTTATGCTGGCTTTGTTAGGAAGCCATCCTTGCCTTTATCCAATTCCTTACGAAAGTTCAATATTCTTGCAGAGTCTAAGCAAAATTGAGGAAAAAATGCTAGTCTGGGATACAGAATGTTTAGCGGAGCAAAAAAAGCGTTGGGTTGAAAAAACTCCTACCCATATTTTTCAAATTGGAAAGTTTATGAAAATTCGTTCTCAGAGTCAATTTATTCTGATGTTAAGAGATGGAAGAGATGTTGTTTGTTCTCTTAAGCATAGACCAGAATATCAGCAATTTTTAGACCGGATAGAACGATGGGTTTATGATAACTTAGCTGGTTTTTCTTACTGGAAGCATCCTCAAATTCATGTTGTTAAATATGAAGACTTAGTGATCAATCCAGAATTAACTTTGAAAAGGGTTTTTGAATTCTTAAGGGAAGAGTATAACCCAAAAGTTTTAGAATTTTATCAGATTGAAAGACGCTGGTACAGCTCAGAGATTGTCAAACCAGATAAAATAGAGAGTAAGCAAGAACATTGGCAAAATCGCAATTGGCAAATTAATCAGCCGTTGTTTGATGGTCGGGGTAGATGGAAAAAGGAAATGACCGAGGGAGAAAAAATAATTTTTAAGAAAAAAGCTCAGAAATATTTGTTAGAGTTTGGCTATGTTCAGGATGATAGTTGGTGACCGATAATGAATACTTACTTAAAGCTTCAAGCAGTACGATTACCAAACAACCCAATTTTGTATCCAAATCAACCAGGTTTGGAGGGTGAAGTGGGAGCTAATATTAATGGTCCTTCCCTGATTCGGGTTCCTGATTGGGTTGAAAATCCTTTGAGTCGTTATTATCTGTATTTTGCTCATCATAGTGGTCAATATATTCGTTTGGCGTATTCTAATAATCTTCAAGGTCCATGGACTGTTCATGACTCAGGAACGTTACACATAGATCAACTAGACCAAACGATATGCACGGATCATATTGCTTCTCCAGATGTTCATGTAGATCGCCAAAACGGCCAAGTTATGATGTATTTTCACAGTCTTCACCCTATTTTAGGTCAGGTCAGTTTTTTGGCAACTTCCAGGGATGGTTTAAATTTTACGGCATCTTCGAAGGTATTAGGGCCATTTTACATGAGGGTGTTTCAATATGGTGGATGCTACTATGCGATCGCTAAAAACAAGAATGTTGGTGGTGTAATTCTACGTTCGAAAGATGGTGTAACCCCTTTTTATAGAGGAGTACACTTTATTCCTAACATGAGACACGCTGCTGTATTACTGGAAAAGGACACATTAATTGTGTTTTATTCTCGAATTGGAGATGCTCCTGAGTCTATCTTAATGAGCTATGTAGATCTAACCGAAGACTGGACATCCTGGAGGGCATCTCCATCCAGTCTGATTTTGGAACCAGAGCAAGATTATGAAGGGGTAGATTTACCAATTCAGCCTTCACAAAAAGGGAAAGCTCAAGGAAGACTTCGACAGTTAAGAGACCCGGTTATTTATCAAGAAGATAATAAATCTTACCTTTTGTATTCAATTTCCGGAGAATCTGGTATTGCTATTGCAGAGTTGAAATCAATTATTCGACTTTAACTTAAACAGGACTTACGCAAAGACACTATGTTACTACTTGAGACGGACTCAAATTTAGCTTAATATGGTCAGGACTTACGCAAAAGAACTACTTGTAGTGTAAATATCTGAATTTGTGGCCAAAGATACACTATATATAGCGGTACTGCGTAAGTCCTGATGGTTTTGATAAAAGCCTAATATATTCACTTTTATTGATTTTTCTTTGTAATTACTAACCCTTTTTTATCATATTTTTAACTATTTCCAAAAGTTTTAAATGAATAAATAATCAACTCAGATGGTAGTTCTAGTTATTTTAATTTAGGTTGAGACAATTTCTTATTGCTATAACTAAGTTTCAGTATAAAAAGTGTACCATTCCTATTTTAAATGACTATAAGAGTGAATTGGCGGTCGCTACCTCATTCTCAATAAGCTTTCTTTTTAAGTTGAATTATTATTCAATTTATTGTCTAAAATTATTACTATATCTACCATTCAGCTTACTTGTCACCTCGTGAGGAAAATTAGTTATAATATCATGTCCGGTAGCATCGTTTGTGTAAAATCTGAGCGATCGCTACTCTTCAAGCACTTGAAAGATTATCAGTAGGCCACCAACGAAAACAAGTGAGACCTGTTTGGGAGCGATCGC
>JAKQYG010000045.1 GCA_023356515.1 Trichodesmium sp. MAG_R04
ATTCTTTTTGTTTCTTTTGGATGATTATAAATATATTCTAAAGTTGGATTCATTTGGGAGACTTCATACATAAATGGTTTTGATAATTTTACCTTATTTTCTATTTTGGAGATGTCTACTACATTTGTTTAGCAAATTTTTTGAGGGAAAAGCAATAGAACACTTAATTGGAACTCGAGATGAAAACAGGTAGAGGGCCAAAATAATCAACGATTGAATAGTAGTAGAATAAATCCCTTGGCAATTAGTGCGATCGCTCAAGTGATAGAGAAACTTTGGCAATTTTTGAATTGGTCATTGGTAAATTCCGGTAACTCATACCATTCTATTGAGAAAGTGATCGTCTCCTACCCCATATTATAAATATAAATACTTACTCAACTTTACCCCTCTTTCTGTGCTACATTTTGTCGTGCGGAATGTAGGGTCGAAGCAAAGGTTAGGACATTACTAAATACTGAAATTAAGTCAGAGATTACTTCTGACTTCTTACTTACCCGTAGTGCTATACTTCGACTGCTATATCATAAAAAATTAGCCATTGATAAATTTTATTGATATTGAGTTCTAGAATGAAGGTTGTTTATATGAGTCTCTTTGTAAATGTAAATATACATAAAGATATATGAAGACCTGCAGAATGTCGGCTATAAAATAGTTATTTCCTCCCTTCTTCCTTCTTACTTCTTATCTTCTGCAATAAAGGCGCTGCACTTAACAATGTCTGAGTGTAAGAATGTTGGGGATTATTAAATATCTCTTCTGTTTTACCCTGCTCTACAATTTTGCCACCATTCATAACAGCAATTTTATCACAAATAAATCTAGCCACCCATAAGTCATGGGTAATAAATAAATAAGTTAAACTTAATTCTTTCTTCAATTCCAACATCAATTCCAAAACTTGAGTTTGAGTAGTAACGTCTAACATGCTTACAGGTTCATCACAAATAATTAGTTTTGGATTTGTAATCAATGCTCTGGCAATAGCAACTCTTTGTTGTTGTCCTCCTGATAATTCTGAGGGGTATCTCATACCATATTCTACTACTGGAGTCAAGCCTACTTTTTCCAACATTTCCTCAACTTGAATTTTAGCTTCCTCTGTGCTAGCCAAATCATGGATAAATAGGGGGTCAGCTACTATCTGGTTAACAGTCATCATAGGGTTGAGACAAGCGAGGGGGTCTTGAAATATCATTTGCATTTCCCGACGGTAGGCTTGTAAGGCAGAGCTTGATAAAGTAGTTAAGTTTGTGCCTTGAAATTCAACTGACCCATAAGTAGGTTTGATTAATTGTAAAATAGTCCGAGATAAAGTACTTTTGCCACAACCAGACTCTCCGACTAATCCTAAGATTTCTCCTGAATAAAGATTTAAATTGACTCCATCAACTGCTTTAATAAGTTTGCTTTTGCCAGAAGATAATAACTGTTCTATAAAATTACTTTCTAAGGTGCAGTGTTTAACTAAATCTTTGATTTGCAAAATAGGTTTAACTGTTTTGGCAATTGTTATTTCTTCAGATTTTTCTAGTTTAATTGGAGGAAGAGTAGATTCAATGACTTGAATATGTAAAGCGGCCGCAAATAAAGATTTAGTATGTTCATGTTGGGGGTTCTGGAGAATTTTTTTGATTGCACCTATTTCTACTATTTTACCCCCATACATTACAGCAATATAGTCACAATGTTCTGCCACCATTGCCAAATCATGAGAAATTAATAATAGGGAAGTCTGACGTTCTTGGCAAAGTTTAGTTAGCTCCTGCAAAATTTGAGATGCTATAGTTACATCTAAGCTGGTGGTAGGTTCGTCAGCCACTATTAATTTGGGTTCAAGTAGAAGTGCTAAAGCGATCGCCACCCTTTGTCGCATTCCCCCACTAAACTCATGAGGATATTGAGACCAACGACTAGCAGGAATATTAACACTTTCTAAAGTCTCTATAGATTTTTGTTCTGCCTGAGATTTAGATAGATAGGGTTGATGTGCAATAATGGTTTCTAAACAATGATCCCCAATAGTCATTAATGGATCGAGGCGGGTCATGGGGTCTTGAAAAACTAATCCTATTGCCTCACCACGAAATTTCCTGAGTTGAGAAGGGTTCATCCTAAAAACCGATTCTCCCCCGAATATAACAGACCCCTCAACTTGTACTGGTTTGGGCAATAATCTCATAACAGCACGTCCAAGGGTAGATTTACCACATCCAGATTCTCCCACTAATCCTAATTTTTCACCAGGCAGCAGTTTTAGAGAAACATTATCTACTGCCCAATGATATTTCCTAAGCTTTTCTGGATAAGCTACTCGTAGATTTTCTATACTAAGTAAGGGATTCATTAATTAAAAGTTAAATAGTTCAAAGTAATCTCTAACCAAAAAATCAGTTATCCTAACTCTTTTGAGGGCGTCAGAAAAAAATCACTTCGGTATTTCAAGGTTCTGACTTCAGCGGTCGGTATTGATAACTAATAACTAGATAACTGAAATGACTGAGTTTTTGGAGTCCAAATACATCCAGAAATGAAATTTACCTCTGTGCCCTAAATATATAGTACTGTACTATACAAATTATTCACTTTGACTATTCATGCTAAATTTCCCATTAAGTTCCTTTCTTTTATTTTCAAATCTGCGTAACATATAAGTAGCAGCACAATCTGCTTGGGGATGATTTTCTAATAGATCTGTTAATTGAAAAATATACTCAGCTATTTCTTCTCCTAATGTCTCAATGAGAGTCTCACGACTAATCATTTCTTGTTGATGCTGGCGTACTTTCGCTTGCCATTGGCTGGAAAATATCTCGTTAATTTTAGTGTGAAGACCAAGCTCTTCTAAGATTTTCCACTCTTCACCATTATCAAACCAGGTGCCTCCACAACTCATGCAACGTTCTATATAAAAAGGTTGTTTAATGTTGATTCTGGTTCGAGATAAATAAGCACCACATTCAGGACAAAATCCTGCTTTACCATCAAATAGAGAAGGTACAAAATTTTCAAATTGATTGTAGTAAGGCAAGATTTCTTCTGGAGCATACCATAAAGGTAAATTGGCTAACCAGGCTTCATAATCTTTTGCTGAAATCCAAAAACCTTCAGACTTAGGACAGTATTTTACCGGGATAGTATCATTTAAAATGGCATCTTCTAACTCTAGATCGCATTTGGGGCTTTTCATCCTGTTTTTTCCTGATTCTGTGTTAATTTAGTTTGACAAAGTATACTTAAACAATAACCTTTGAGGGTTTCTAGGCGATAGCTAATATTGGCCAATCGAGCTTGTTTTGTTTGAGGGTTTTGAGATGCTTGTAAAAAGCTAATATCTAGACTCAAGAGCTTAAATTGCTTATGAATCTCCGTTACATAAAACTGTAGCTGGTATGCTATAGGTTGGTCTAGTTCCGAATTATCTAAATTAATAATTTGAGTCTCGAACCACTTTTGGACTTCCTGATTTGTGGCCAATATTTCTTCAAGCTCTCTTGCCGTCACATTCTGTTGCAACTGATTCAGAAGTTGACTTAATTTTTGATATTGCTGGTTATGCTCCTTTGACAACATAATGTAAGTAAATCGAAACTTATATATATTATTAACATAGGAAGTAATAACGTTTCACGGAAGTTAAAAGTAAAAAATTAAAAATTAAAAGTTAAAAAATTAGATAGTAGCAAATTTTTCAGGGAGCTAGTAATTGACTATTCCCTAATTCCCAAATAGTAGCAAGATTTTTGACACAAATAAAATAGGATTGCCTATAGATATATAGATATATAGTAGATTTCGAATAAATGATGTATAGGCTAAATGGTGAAAATCATGTAGTGCATGCATCTAGCCCCTATGGGTGTATCTAATAACAATGATAAAGAGCTGTAAGTAGATAGGTGTAATTATCCGTACAATAGCAATTAAAATTCAAGACAGTCAAAATCCTTTGAGGAGTTGCTTCTAGGTATTTTTTCATATTTTTTATTTTAACCTTTATTTATGCCTACCCACTTAAAAGCAGTTAAAAGATGATACTTATGAACTCTAAACTAATGACTATGAAAACAAAAACTATAATGCCTAAACCTCAAATTACATGCGTAATTCCTGATTGGTTACAAGAATGTCTAGATAACAAAAATAATGGTGATAATTTGACTAGCTGTTCATTGGAAACAGGATTAATTTGTCGAGCATTTGAATTTGCATACAAGTTACATAAAGGGCAGTATCGAAAATCAGGAGAACCTTATATTTGTCATCCTGTAGCTGTAGCAGGATTGTTAAAACATCTAGGTGGTGATAGTACTATGATTGCTGCAGGTTTTCTACATGATATTGTTGAAGATACTGAGGTAAATATTGAAGAAATAGAAGAAAAATTTGGTTCGGAAGTAACTTTATTAGTAGAAGGTGTAACTAAGCTGTCTAAGTTTAATTTTTCCAACAAAACAGAGTTACAAGCTGAAAATTTTCGCCGAATGTTTTTAGCAATGGCAAAAGATATTAGAGTTATTATTGTCAAATTGGCAGACAGATTACACAATATGAGAACTCTTGAACATTTACCACCTCATAAACAGTTAAGTAAAGCATTAGAAACACGAGAAATATTTGCACCACTGGCAAACCGTTTAGGAATTGGCCAAATTAAATGGGAATTAGAAGATTTATCTTTTAAATATATTGAACCAAATGCTTATCGGGAAATTAAAGAGTTGGTAGCAGATAAAAGGGTAGATAGGGAAGCTAAATTGTTAAAAATGACAGAAAATTTGCGACAAAAATTAGACCAAGCAGAAATAGAATTTTATGACATTAGTGGTCGCCCTAAACATCTTTATGGAATTTATCGGAAGATGTACTTAAAACAAAAAGAATTTCACGAAGTATATGATATTTCTGGACTGAGAGTTATTGTAGAAAAAAGAGAAGATTGTTATCGAACTTTAGCTATTATTCATGACTCTTATCGCCCTATTCCTGGAAGATTTAAAGACTATATTGGTTTGCCAAAACCTAATCGTTATCAGTCATTACATACAGGAGTAATAGGTATTACAGGTCGTCCAGTAGAGGTCCAAATTAGAACTCTGCAAATGCACCATGTTGCTGAGTATGGAATAGCTGCTCATTGGAAGTATAAAGAGACTGGTCATAGCAATACTAATGTTACAACTGAAGATGAAAAATTTACTTGGCTTCGACAATTATTAGAATGGCAAAGTGACCTGAAAGATGATCGGGAATATTTGGAAACTATTAAGGGTGATTTATTCTCTGAGGATGTTTATGTATTTACACCAAAAGGTGATGTTATTTCTCTCAAACATGGCTCGACATCAATAGATTTTGCTTATCGTATTCATACAGAAGTAGGAAATCATTGTACAGGTGCTAAAGTAAATGAACGAATAGTACCTTTAGATACTCTTTTAAAAAATGGTGATATTGTCGAAATTTTGACTCAGAAAAATGGTCATCCTAGTTTAGATTGGTTAAATTTTGTTGTTACTGGTGGAGCACGAAATCGAATTCGTCAGTGGTATAAGCGGTCTCATAGAGAAGAAAATATAGCTAGAGGTCGAGAATTGTTGGAAAAAGAATTGGGTAAAAAAGGTTTTGAATCTTTACTTAAATCTGAGCAAATGCGACTTGTTTCAGCAAGATTTAATTATCATAGTGTGGATGATTTATTAGCAGGCTTGGGTTACGGTGAAACAACTTTAAATTTAGTAGTTAATCGATTGCGAGATGCCTCTAGAGAAGTAACACAAGTTGAAAAGAATTCAGATATTTTTGCAGAAAAATATTTACACAAATCTACTCAAACTTTATCTCCGAATAATTATTATCCAATCGCTGGAGTTGAAGGGTTGATGTACCATTTAGCAGGTTGTTGTAATCCGATTCCAGGTGAACCTATTATTGGATGTGTAACTCGTATAAACGGTATTTCTATTCATCGTCAAGGTTGTTCTAATCTAGAAAGTGTATCTGGAGAAAGGTTAGTTCCTGTTAGTTGGAATACTACTAATGAAAATCATGGACGACCTAAAACTTATCCAGTTAATATCTCTATTGCAGCTATAGATAGAGTGGGTTTACTGAAGGATATTTTATCTCGTTTAATGGATAATAATGTTAATGTTCAAAATGCTCAGGTTAAAACAAATCCTGGTTATCCTGCGATTATTGATCTATGTATTGAAGTGATCGATTGCCATCAATTAGAACGTATTTGTGCTCAGATTAAAAATATAAGTGATATTTTAAATCTGCGTCGTATTAATCAGGTTGAATAGTATTTGGATAGAACACATAAAAATTACAGGGTTTATGGTTGATGAATCTCATTCACTATGGGAAACCTTGAGCTATTATGCTTCTGTAAGAATTGATAAAAAAATATAAATTCTGTTAAAAAATGATTTAGAAAGATAGAGTTATTATGGTACCTTCGTAGTTCTCTTAAAGCCGACGTTAAGCACATCTTGATCTATATTTATATTTTTAAAGATATTTGTAGGAAAAACCCTCATTATAGAACTCAATATCAATAAATTTTTTTAATAACTAATTTTTTATGAGAAAATTAATTACAATTCTTTATGTAGTAGTTGAAGCAAAGGTTAGAGAATTGCTAAACATTTAAATTTAGTTAGAGATTACTTCTGAATTCTTAATTTTTCTATGAATTAGGCTCGAAAAATATGCTATTAGAACAATCATTTATCCCCAATCTATTACATAGACAACGTCAATTTTTTGCTACAGGAAAAACCAAAAATATTGACTTTAGAATCGAACAACTCAAGCGTTTAAAACAGGCAGTTTTAGATTATCAAAAAAAAATATTTGCTGCCGTTAAAGCAGATTTGAATAAAGCGGAATTTGAAGCATATTTTGAACTGGCTTTTTTTCCAGAGATAAATTATGGGATTAAAAAACTGAAATCTTGGGCCAAACCTCGCAGAGTTTCTACTCCAATTGAACAGTTTCCTGCCGGAGCTAAAATTTATCAAGAACCTTTAGGGATTGTGTTAATTATTGGAGCTTGGAATTATCCTTTTCAATTAGTTATTTATCCCTTATTAGGAGCGATCGCTGCTGGAAATTGTGCAATCATTAAACCGTCAGAAATAGCTGTTCATACATCTGAGGTTATTGTAGATTTAATTGCTCATACTTTTGACTCTAGTTATATTGCTACTATTACGGGAGGAGTGGAAACAAGTCAACAGCTATTAGCAGAAAAATTTAACCATATTTTCTTTACTGGCGGAACAAGAGTAGGCAGAATAGTTATGGAAGCTGCTGCTAAAAATCTCACTCCTGTTACTTTAGAATTAGGTGGAAAAAGTCCTTGTATTGTTGATGATAATATTCAGTTAGAATATACGGCAAAACGTATTACTTGGGGAAAGTTTATTAATGCTGGTCAGACTTGTGTTGCTCCTGATTATTTATTGGTAAATAAGTCGATTAAGTCTGATTTGTTGGAGAAAATTAAACAGTTTATTGATAAATTTTATGGTAAAAACCCTGCTAATAGTCCGGATTATGGTCGGATTATAAATGAAGAGCGATTTAATAGATTAAATGACTTGTTGAAAGAAGGAAAAATTGTTGTTGGTGGTGAAACAAAGCTAGAAGAACTTTATATTTCACCTACAGTTATTGATGGAATTAATTGGAATTCAGGAATTATGGAGGAGGAAATTTTTGGGCCTATTTTACCTGTTTTAGAATATGAAAATTTGGATGAGGCGATCGCTCTTGTTAATTCTCGTCCTAAACCTTTATCTCTTTACTTTTTTTCTCGAAATAAACAGAAGCAAAAACAAGTTTTAAGGGAAACTTCTTCTGGGAATGTTTGTATTAATGATACTGTGATGCAATTTGGGGTGTCATCTTTACCATTTGGAGGTATAGGAAATAGTGGTATGGGTAGTTATCATGGTAAGGCTAGTTTTGATACTTTTTCTCATTACAAAAGTGTATTGAACAAGGGGTTATGGTTTGATTTAAAATTCCGATATGCTCCTTATAAAAATAAGGTTGGCTTGATAAGAAAAATTATTTTTCGGTAGATATCCAGAAATATATTCAACTATCCAGAGTTTTATAATACCAAATTAGACGAAAAAACCTGTTTTCTGGGTTTGCCTGCATAAGTCCTATACATCTATGAATTTCCCAACAACTAACCTTTTTTGTGTAATTGCTTTAGAGAAAGCTCTATATTAGTAGTAAGTTCTTGTGCAGCTTCCTTTTTAGGATAATCCAGATAATCTTTAACTTCTAAAGGAGAACCAATATTAACCTCTACACCACATCGCCAGGGTGGTGGTGCAGGATGATTGTATAAAATACTAATAGGAATAATTTTAAGATTTAGTTCAGCACGACTGGATATTACACTCAGTGCAATACGGGAGATTCCTGGCTGAATAAAATGAATTTCATCATCTTCAGGATATATTTTTCCTTCAGGAAATAATACCAAGATTCCCCGGTTTTCTAAGATTTTAATACTCTGACGAATAGTAGATATTCCTGGATTATCGCGATCTACGGGAAAACAACCTAAACGACGAATAAACCAACCTTGAAAACCTTCTGTTTGTTCTTTAGAAGTCATATATCGCAGATAGCATTTATTAGCCAAACCTGCTACATAAGCAACAATTAGAGGGTCCCATCGAGAACGATGGGTTGGCGCCAGAATAATTGCTTCTTTGTTAGTAGGAATTTTTTCTTGACCCCTGGTTTCTATTTTGAAATAAAAGGGTAAGATAATCTTGGATACAAGAAAGTAAGTCAAGGAAGTCATCCAAGGTGAGAATCCAGAGTTAATTTTTGGAGATGTTAGATAGTTCTGAGGTTTATTATTTTGAGTCATTCCTGATATAAAGGTAAGAAGAGGTTGGTGGTAGAAAGATTGCTATAGCAATCCTATTTGATTTGTGTATAAAAACCTTACCGCTTTTAAGGAATAAGCAACAGGCAATAGTCAACAGGCCGGAGTTTCAAGTTTTTTATCTACTTTTTGATTTGTCACGACCCATTTAGGATTGCTATATCCTTCTACGAGTATTTTAACAAACTATTTTCACAAGTTATTAATGAGGTTTATTATGCTTATTTTGATAGTAGTCTTATACTTTTACCCAGATAATAATATTCCAGCAAATATAATTAGGATTTGCTAACAAAAGTCTTTTTCAATTAATAGGAACCAACCTCTAACTTCTCTGTATTATGGAGGGTAATAGCTAGGGGTGTTGCATATAAAAATTCTACAATAGAGGAGGTAATAATATCTATATTGTTTAATTTATAGTTTCTCACACTATCGGAATTGAGGACCGCAGATCCAACAAACAAGTGCCCATCTTTTTCCTTGAGTAATTGGTGTAACTTCATGAAGAACAAAAGAGGGAAATAAAATCATTGTTCCTCTAGCTTTTGGCAATTTTTCAGCTTCTCTTTGAGTGTATAACTTCAATTCTGAACCTTTATAGTCTTTGGGGTCAGAAAGTTGAATCGAGATAGAAATTTTGCGGTAATAATAAACTTCTCCATTATCTATATGTTTATTGTAGTGATCTTGAATACTGTCCTCATTGCTACTAGCTTCATAACATAAAAGCTGCGGACAATCTATAATACCATAAATATCATAATTCCACCACTTACTATTAGCATATTTAACACTATTTACTAACTTTTCCCAAAGCCATCTTGTTGACTCTGAATAACTTATACCCCACGCATTTACTTTGCGAATTTCATGCTTTATTTTCCCATCTACAATTGCCTTGGATTGCTTTATTTGTTTTGATAAAGAAATAACTTTTTCACATTCTTGTGTTGTAAAAGCTCCCCAATTTTCATCTGATTTACAAAAATGTTCTTTTTGACTAGCATCATAGCAAGCATATTTAATTTGACGATATTTTTGTTTAGGAGAAATCCAAACCATATTATTTCAATTTTGCTCTATTTTACTAATAAAAATTTATATACTTTCGTTACAGAGTGTTAGTAAATCAGTTTTTCAAACTTACTTACTATTCTATAGCAGTCCTAAATCATTATATAAAATAACACCAAATCCGCCGGGTATTTTTTAAAGTTACAGCCTTCACTAAATAACGGATTAGGTGATATGACAAGCCTACTTTTATACCCGGATTTAGTATTACATGCCTTCTTAAAAATACCTCCAACTTCTATTCCTTCTGTCTTCTGCCTCCTGCATTAAAACAGCCCATTTATCTTACGAACCAGATAGAAGTGCTACGATCTGTTAACTATTTAGATTGTCTATTCTAACTAGACAGTGGGAAGTTCTTCCAATAACTATTGCTAGCTAAGCTTTATAGCGATCTTAATGTGAGAAACTCTAAAGATTAAACTATAAGTGCTGTAAGACAGTCCCTGTAAGACTTTCAGTATTTAAAGAAAATAATTTTTTAGGAGAAGTTTGTACTCTGTAGTATTCTAATAACAACCAATTAAAGCAAAAATTTTGCACAGTAAGGATGTGGGCTATTTTGGTAAAATTCATAATAGGTCGTTTAAATACTCAACAGCTTATTACCTACTTAAGTTTTGGAAATCATCTGAATTGAGGACCTGACACCCAACCAATAAGTGCCCATCTTTTACCTGAAATAATAGGTGTTACTTCATGCAAAATGAATGAAGAAAACATAGTCATTGTTCCTCTACCTCTAGGCAATATTTGAGGATTTGTTTGTACATATAAATTTAGTTCTGCACCCTCGTAACTATTAGGATCAGATAATTCCACAGAAAAAGAAATTTTCCGAAAAGAGAAAGGATATTCATTGTCTATATGTAAATCACAATGATCTTTAATTTTATGAGAAGTATTTTTACTATCATAACAAATAAGTTGTATAGGTTCTAAAATACCTACAAGGTCATAGTTCCACCAATAGTTATTTGCATATATAACATTATTAATTAATCGTTGCCAAACCCAATTTGTTTCTTGAGTTTGATATATACTCCAAGCACTAACTTGACGATAGCTAGGATTAGTAACTTCAACTATACAGTTTTGACTTGTTTTTACATTTTGTGAAAGTGAAATAATCCAGTCACATTCATTTACCGTAAATGCTCCCCAATTTTCTCCTCTTTGACAAAAATTGCTGGCTTTACTAGAATCGTAACAGGTAAAGATAGTTTGATTATATTTTTTCTCAGGATATATCCAAAACATTTTTAGTTAGTTGTGTACCATCCAATTTTAATTACCATTTTGACATTCTCTTGATGCTGCTCTAAAAAGATAGCAGAATGATTTTTTTAATGTCAAGAAGTCAACGGGTAAATAAAAAAATGGCAATTTTTATCAATTTTGTGAATTTTGAGATTCATCCTTAATTGGTAACCAATCTTTTCCTAACTGAATAGTCACGTCCGATCTTAAATATCCCGTACTTTCTACAAACACGTCTCCACAACCAAGAAACTTTTGAACTGCTTGTGCCACTTTAATATCTCCTTTTTGAGCAATAATTCGAGTTACCTCTAAAGGTTTACTCCAAGGCTTAGCAACTTTAACATTCCAATAACCATTATCATTGAGGGAACTAACTAGTTTATCAACAGTTTCCCAATTATCAGTGCTATCTTGAATTGCTACTGTAATATAGTTATAATCTAAATTCTCTGCTTCTAAACGTTGATAACCAAAGTCAAAGTGTTTATATATTAAATTATCTAGGGTTGTAAAATCGGGCAACCAGTAACTAGCACTATATTTTTCAGGATCGCTAAACTCACCAGGAACCATCAACATTTGTATATTAGGTTTCTTCATTTTAGCGGCAAAACTCATCAAAGCTACTAATTCCTCTACACTCAAGTTTGTATCAAGATGAGACTGAATTACTGAAAGAATTTTTGGTAGTCGAGATAGAGTTTTTAAATTCACTGACTGTTCTACAAAAGCTCGCATCAAAAGTTGCTGCCGTTGTACCCGCCCAATATCCCCTAAATTATCATAGCGAAATCTCAGAAATTGTAGAGCCTGGTTGCCATTAAGGTTTTGTTTACCTGCTTTAAGATTAATATAAAGGTGTTGACTATCATCCTGATATTTCATGTCTTTAGGCACATAAACTTGTACACCCCCAAGAGAATCTATCAATTTTTCTACACCTTGCACATTAACTCGAATGTAGCGGTCTATTCCTACTCCACCCAAAAGTTCACTAACGGCTTTGGCGCTTTTTGCAGGTCCCCCATAATAGTTGGCAGCATTAATCTTAGTTAAACCTTGATCTTCTACATAAGTTCGAGTATCTCTGGGGATAGAAAGTAAAGTTAACTTCTCATTTTTAGGGTCAAATCTAACTAGCAGCATTGTATCGGATAATCCTTTAAAAGAATTAACCAAAGCATGATAGCCTAGATTTCTATCCTGGGGATATTCTGCTAAATCTGATGTTAATACCTTAATTCCCAACAACAATATATTGACAGGCCGAGTTAACTCTGGTAGTCTCATATTGCTTTTGGCCAAGTCTTGTTGAGAAAATACTGCTGCATCTTCTGGAGATAGCTTTTGTTGCATTAGTGGAGTGCTAGAAAAGGATACTGCTAATAAAGCGCCTGCCGTCGCAGATATCATTGCTACTCCAGCTAAACCTAAAACTAAGCCAAAGAAATGTCTAGTGCTAAGTTGGGAAGATTGTTTTTGGTGCTTTTCTATTGTTGAATCTTTAGCAGAGATTGAATTTAAAAATTTATTAATGGGCACTGGTTTCCTCACACACTTCAGTATTAAAATAGAGTTTTTTGTCAGAGAAATTTTGCTAAAAATTTCAATAAATTTAAATTTTCAACAGTTTAATAGAATCTTCAACAATCATAAATGTTTACCTACAAATTTTTCTGCTATCCGGCTAATTCCTGGTAACCACAAGGGTTGTCTTTTCCATATCCGAACCATTAGTCCAAAAGTAATTAGGAAATAGCTAGTAGTTAGTAAGCTATTTATTAATAAAAAAGTTATAGTTCCAGATTCTCCTATTTCTAATCCTAATTGCAACAAAATATTTCCTAATAACCAAATAAAGGTTAAAGTCAAAATTAATCGGCTTACTGCTCTATGTTGTAGACTAGCTTTTTGACGAAACAAAATCCACATTGCAGGAAAGAAGCCTAATATTGGAGTTACTAACAAAAATAGTTCTTGGCGGTTGATGTGAGAATTTTTAAGTTGCTCAGTATTTTTCATCTTTAAGTTAGGGTTTGAGTTATCAATAAAAACAAAATTTTTGGGAGTATTTACTGAAAAATTCGGTTTAAAGCCTCGCCCATAAGATAAGCAGGCGAGGATCCATGTTACAATAAGACTGGCTTGAATATCTGCCAGCCAAGTCTCATAAATACTGTAGAAAAGAAGATTAAGTCGAAAATCCTTCAATTAAGACTTCTCGATCTACCTATTCTGATAACAAATAATTAAATTAGTGTTAAAATTTGCGGTAATCCAGAATAAAGAAGGAGAACACTTAATATATATGACCAATCAAAATAAACCTATTGTTATTTCCCCATCTATATTATCGGCAGATTTTAGTCGCCTTGGAGATGAAGTCCGAGCTATAGATAAAGCTGGTGCTGACTGGATTCATGTTGATGTAATGGATGGCCGTTTTGTGCCTAATATTACTATTGGCCCATTAATTGTTAAAGCACTTCGTCCTGTTACTAAAAAACCTCTTGATGTCCACTTAATGATTGTGGAACCAGAGAAATATGTTGAAGATTTTGCTAAGGCAGGTGCTGATATTATATCTATTCACGCTGAACATAATGCTTCACCTCATTTACACCGAACTCTAGGCCAAATTAGGGAGCTGGGTAAGCAAGCAGGTGTAGTTCTTAATCCTTCTACACCTCTAGAATTAATTGAATATGTTCTAGATTTATGTGACTTGGTATTAATTATGAGTGTCAACCCTGGTTTTGGGGGTCAAAGTTTTATTCCTGCAGTCCTTCCTAAAATCCGTAAGCTTCGTAAAATATGTGATGACCGAGGACTCGATCCTTGGATTGAAGTTGATGGTGGTCTGAAAACTAATAATACTTGGCAGGTATTAGAAGCTGGTGCTAATGCTATTGTTGCAGGTTCTGCTGTTTTTAAAGCTGATGATTATGCAGAGGCTATTAATGGTATTCGTAATAGTAAACGTCCTGTTCCTGAACGTCCTTTAGCTACTGTTTAAATACAAAAAACACTGTTTAACTGATGTTATAGTCGTTTAACAATAGAATTGAGACAAGTGTTTCTTGCTATGAAAGTATTTCAGGCAAAAAAATGTTTCATTCTTATTTAAAATGACTATACCCATCCTATTATCTGAAACCCTTGATGTTTAGTTTTCAACTAATCGCTGAAACTATTGAAATATGCTTTAGCTACATAATATTAGCTGTTTAATAAGAAGCTATTAGAGTTAAAAATGGGTTATAAAATCCATTTTTAACTTTTTTGGGCTTGAAATACCTGAATCTTTAACCCCTACAAATATACTATTGTACTCTAAAAATCTAAAACCTTTTATAAGTCATAGGATACTATAAATAGAGTATAGCAAACATTTGTTACAATTTTTTTTATGCTCTAAGCAAAAGTAAAAATTCAATCTTTTTGACCACATGTCGCACTTCAATTTGTAACGCAAAAAATTAACCACTATAATTTTCTTAATTACTTTTGACTTCTGTCTTTGTATTACATTTTGTCGCTCAGAATGTGTTTTTTTGCCTTTGTCAAGACCAGGTAAAATATTTACTGAGTAACTTTAGCTAAAGTATCCTCCATTTGAGATAGTTTTACTGCACCAGAAAAAGTTTCTCCATTCATCACAAAGAAAGGTGTGCCAGAAATACCAATTTTTCGAGCTAATTTAAAATCTGTTTCAACTGAAGCGATCGCTTCTTGAGATTGACGATCGCTATTAAATTTATCTATGTCTAAACCTAAGTTATTAGCGATATCTATATATAATTGTTCTTCTAATTTATCTTGTTGTTGAAATAAAGCGTCATGATATTCCCAAAATCTTCCTTGTTGTTGAGCTGCCCAAGCTGCTTTGGCTGCCGGAATTGCTTGGGGATGAATTCTGGTCAAAGGTAAATGCTTAAATACTAAAGTTACT
>JAKQYG010000450.1 GCA_023356515.1 Trichodesmium sp. MAG_R04
GGTCAGAAAACATAATCATTCCATGGATAAACCAAATCAGGACTTACGCAAGGGCACTATATATAGAGACTTGGTGCGTTACTAAGTGCGCAATTCAAGTCGCGAAGCGTTCGCTCCGCTTGGCGTCAGCAAAACACACCCGACTGGACTGACACAGCTAAAATGGTGCAATAAGGATAGGTTTGGTTGAGGGATGAAACCTAAGTATAATAAACCTTTGTTGGGTTTCACTTCGTTCTACCCAACCTACATTTTTAGTTGTGTCAGTCCACTACCAATAGCGTTCATCCGTAAGTCCTACAAGTGATAAATCCAAATACTAAAGTTATTGCTGATCCTGCAAAAAAATGTTAATGCTCTTATATTATAGCAATCCCAATTACTGGCGCGGACATTCTTGCTATTCTCAAATATAGTCCTTACTGGGAAGGGGTTAATGACTATTCCCTCCTACTTCTGACTTCTGACTTCTGCTAAACTTTTGTGCATTTAAACGACAAATTTATTGTCTGCCTCCCTTGAGAAAAAACCCTTCTAAACTCTAATTTCTCAATTCTAAATTTTAGCTTACTAATACGCATTTGCCAGATATATGTCATATCATATAAAGTTATTGTTTGCTCTCAGTAGATTTATTGTCCAAGCTTTTCACTGATTTAATCAGCGATCGCACAGTTTCAGTTCCCTCAGAAGGTTCAAAAGTCAAGGGAAACTTACCCTTAGCCAACATCCTTAATCCCAAAGGCCCCAAACTATATAATCCCTGAATATCTCGAAAATAATTACCAACTACTTGAATACCAAATTTTCTTTCATCAATCCAACCTCCATCCTTAACCAAATCAATTAATACTTTTCGATGGCGAATAGAACGACTAGCTTGTTGGTCTTTACGAGAGAGAACTTCTTGTTTAATCTTACCTATTTGATCCATAGGTGAAACTTCCATCGGGCAGACAGAATTACAATAATAACAACGAGTACAACCCCATACTCCCGCAGTCTCAAGATTATATTTTTCTAATCTTTGCTCTGTTTGGTCGTCCCGGGAATCAGCTACCATCCTATAAGCTTTAGCTAAAGCATGTGGCCCAACAAAATCTGGATTTACCTCACGAGCATTACATTCAGAATAACAAGCCCCACAGAGAATACAATTACCTGTTTGATTTAGTTTATCCCGTTCACTAGGAGTCTGTAAAAATTCCCGTTCTGGAATCTTTCGTGCTTCTGTACTTACATAAGGCTCAACTGCTTCTAGATTTTGCCAAAAGCTTTTCATATCTACTATCAAATCTTTAATTACTGGCATATTTCCCATAGGAGAAATAGTTATTTCAGGAATAGATTTGACAGTAGTATTGGTAGCAGAATTATGATAATTATTGCTAGCTATTTTTCCTAGTCTAGCTAATTCATTTCTAATATTTTCTTTGCAAGCTAGAGCTGAACGACCGTTGATTCGCATTGCACAACTACCACAGATAGTATTTCGGCAGTTTTTCCGAAAAGCTAAACTTCCATCTTGCTCCCACTTAATTCGGTTGAGGCATTCTAAAATTGTATTGCCTGGTTCAATTTCTAGGGTGTAACTTTGAATTTTAGGCTGAGTATTTTGATTCTGCCTAACAATATTAAAATTAACTTTCATAGGTAATAATTTCAGAGAAATTTTCTATTTATAAGAATTTGAGTGTAATTATATTTTTCTGCTTAAATTCAGTGAGGAATTACCCAGAAACTAGGTTTATAAGCTAATTTTTTTTCTATTATATTAGAACCTAAATTAGGGCGATAAACCCGGTGTCAAGGAATAGTAATTACTTGCTTAATTTACTTTTTATGAAAAAATTACTACTTGTATACCACTAGTAAGTTAAAAATAGTAATTTATAATAGAAAAAAGCAAATAAAGCAGTTATAGCTAAAGTCATAAGGTGCGAATTCACAAGTCATAAGGCGTGAAGTTAAATTCACAGCTAGGACTAAACTTGAGAGGGCCGACATTGTCCTAATGGTAATGGCAACTGTTATCAATATTCTGCTAACCAGACCAAATAATTAAAGTCGAGTATTAGAACATAATGAGTTACAATATTGTACCCCAACTGCCAAAAGCTCCTCTATCCCGTCGTGCAGTAGCATTCAGTATAGATGCCGGAGTAGTTTGGTTGTTCAGTGCCATAATTAGCAACAATTGGTTTACATTTATTTTATTTTTTGTGATATTTTGGATGGCTATAAGAGTGGTAATGGTCTACAAAAACCAAGGTCAGAGTTTAGGACATTTTGCTCTAGATATGAAAGTTTTAGATAGTAGGCACCAAATAACCCCTAATATCCTAGAATTATCAAAGCGAGAAGGAATTTTAGCACTAGCTGGGTCATTGGCCATGCTAGGCATGAGTAATTTTACATCTGGAAATGCTGCTATTTTACTACTAATAATGCCTTTATTTTTAGACTTTATAGTAGCTTTAGTAGATATTGAAAGGTATCAGCAAGCTTTTCATGACAGAATATCTCATACGATAGTAGTGGGAACTATGCGTGGTTACTCCCTAGATATTAAGCTTAGATGGTTACTTGACGAAGCCAAGCGTTATATGAGATAGTAGTAAATCGTGTTTAGCATTAATGGAAAGTGAAATATGGCTAAAGGAGTAAGAATTATTATTACACTAGAGTGTACAGAGTGTAGAACTAATTCTAATAAACGTTCAAAAGGTGTTTCTAGGTACACAAGCACTAAAAACCGTAGAAATACAACATCAAGATTAGAGTTAAAGAAATTCTGTACTTACTGTAATAGACATACGGTTCACAAGGAAATTAAGTAAAAATTCAGTAAGTCTTAAACTAAATAGCTTTAACTTGAGTTAAATCCTGAATGCTATAAAAGGTAAACAAATATAATAACTAACAAATCAATTAGCTATGGCAAATTACTACCGGAAAAGAGTATCACCAATTAAACCAGGAGAACCCATCGATTACAAAGATGTTGAGTTGCTCAAAAAATATGTTACCGAAAGAGGAAAGATTCTGCCAAGAAGAATTACAGGTTTAACATCTAAACAGCAAAAAGATTTGACAAAAAGTATCAAAAGAGCCAGATATGTGGCATTGTTGCCTTATGTTAATAAAGAGACCTGAAGATAGGGGCTATACAACAGTATTAAAATAATTAGACAAAATTAGATACAATTAGACATTTATTGTGATATCCTAGATTGATGTCTAATTTATTAACTATATCTGAAGCAGCAAAACTGCTAGGATTCTCAACAAAAACAATCGGAGGATGGGGGCTAAAGGACGGTTAAACTTAATCCATACTGAAGGAGGCCACCGGAGGTTTACAGTGCCAAAGAAAACTTATAACTATATAAATAAGATAAAGTGGAGAAGGGAAAGTTAATAGAGTTTAGACTGCATGGAGAGCGGCGACTAGCTGTGACTGAACGTCCTGACGGTAAAAAAAACTGGG
>JAKQYG010000451.1 GCA_023356515.1 Trichodesmium sp. MAG_R04
CCTTTTTGTTTCTTTTGGATGATTATAAATATATTCTAATACATTATTCATTTGGGGACAGCATATATATAATTGGGCACTACAATTTTACCTTAATTTCTATTTTGGAGAGGTCTATTAGGCTTTTATCAAGACCATATTAAGTAAATATTGAGTCCACCTCAAGTAGTAACATTACAAATATTATTATACTTAATATCCCTACATAAAACTGTACAAATATCAAAATTAAGTAGTTATTTTCCCCTGCAAATAAAATTAGAAAGTAAGAGAAAACATATACAAATTTTTTTGAATTTAAAGGAGTTAAACTTCCCTTTATTCTGGTTCCCTAAAGTTTACGATTATGCTACACAATTTATTCAGATTTTCCTCATAATTAGTATTAATAATAGATATGAATTAGTGGCAATATACTAATATATTAATGTAATTTGTCCAGTTCTAAGATTATTAAAAGACCAGAAAATTATGATAACAGCAGATAGAGAGTTTCGTAGTATTTTTCGAACCCACTAGTTGAAAAAATATCAGACTAACCCCAAGAGTCTCGGAAGGAGAGTAAGATAGGTTTCCCACTCAATAGCCCTAGCAGAAAAATTTTTGAGAAATACTATGACCCCATTTTAGCTGAAACAGTCCAGTAGTAGTAGAGTAGACTGATACATCTAAAATGGTGCGTTACGACAGATTATTAAATCCATTTCCAAACCTAAGTTTGAGCCGTAAATACGCACCCTACAAATTTTACTCTTGGAACTATTAGCTCAAGCAATTCCAGTCAAATGATAACTGTTTTACCGCTTCACCAATTTCTTACTTGTTTTCCGCAACCGAATTGACTCTGGTGTGATCTCAACCAACTCATCCGGCCCGATATATTCCAACGCCCGCTCCAAACTCATTTCCACAGGCGCTTGCAACTGTACTAACTCATCCCCAGTTGCAGAACGATGATTAGTCAACTGCTTAGTTTTACACACATTCAAATCCAAATCTTGAGGGCGGTTATGTTCTCCCACAATCATGCCTTTATAAACCTTCGTACCAGGGGTAATGAAAAATACCCCACGGTCTTCAGCATTTTTCAAGGCATAAAAAGTCGCCACACCTTCCTCAAATACAATAATCACCCCATTGCGTCGAGCTTCAATCTCACCAACTAAGGGACGATAATCTAAAAAACTGTGATTCATAATACCTTCCCCACGGGTAAGACGCATAAATTCACCCCGGAAACCAATCAAACCACGAGCAGGAAGAGAAAAATCTAACTGGGTCCGACCATTTGTAGCCACCTGCATATTCTGCATTTCCCCTTTGCGCTGACCTATTCTTTCAATGCAACCACCAACAGCATCTTCAGGAATATCCAGAACTAACAGTTCAAATGGTTCACATGGCTGACCATTTACCTCTCGGTAAATAACTTGAGGTTGAGAAACCTGAAACTCATAACCTTCTCGACGCATTGTTTCAATCAAAATACCTAAATGCAATTCTCCACGACCAGAAACAGAAAACTTGTCTGGAGAGTCAGTTTCTTCTACTCGTAATGCAACATTAGTTTCTAACTCTCGCATCAGGCGATCGCGCACTTGTCGAGAAGTTACAAATTTTCCTTCCTTACCAGCAAATGGAGAATCATTTACAGAGAAAGTCATTTGTAGAGTAGGTTCATCTACTTTAATCAGAGGTAGAGCTTGAGGTTCGTTGGGACAAGTAATTGTTTCACCAATATTAGCATCACTAAAACCAGCAACTGCCACAATATTACCAGCAGTAGCTTCTTTTACCTCAATACGTGCTAACCCTTCAAATCCCATTAATTTTGAGATTTTGGATTTTACAATTGTGCCATCTTCTTTCACAATAGCAGCTGGTTGCCCAGATTTAATCACACCATTATGAATACGACCTACTACTATTCTGCCCAAATATTCTGAATAGTCGAGAGTAGTTACCTGTAATTGGAGAGGTTTTTTCTGGTCTCCAACTGGAGGTGGAACATGATCTAAAATAGCATCGAATAAACACTGCATATCTTGTGATTCTGTATCCAGGTCTTTTTTCGCGTAACCTGCTAAACCAGAAGCAAATAGATAAGGAAAGTCGCATTGATCATCATCTGCCCCCAGTTCGATAAATAGGTCGAGAACTTTATCAACCGCACTATGGGGATCAGCTCGGGGACGATCAATTTTGTTGACTATCACAATGGGCCGTAAACCTTTTTCTAGAGCTTTTTTGAGGACAAAGCGAGTTTGTGGCATTGGGCCTTCATTGGCATCCACAATTAGTAAACAACCGTCTACCATACCGAGGACTCGTTCTACTTCCCCACCAAAGTCAGCGTGACCAGGAGTATCAACAATATTTATCAAAGTATCTTTATATCTAACGGCGGTATTTTTGGAGAGAATTGTAATCCCACGTTCCCGTTCTAGGTCATTGGAGTCCATGACACAATCAGGAACTTCTTCACCTTCCCGGAAAATACCAGATTGCTTGAGCAGTGAGTCAACTAGGGTGGTTTTCCCGTGGTCAACGTGAGCGATGATGGCTACGTTGCGAATAGGAATAGACATAAGAGGTTTCTATTACTGATATTAGTGTTAAGTTTATTTAACTATTGTAGCTGATGTAGGGACTATAGCACTACGGACAAGTCAGAAGTTAAAAGTAATCCCTAACTGAGGTTAAGTATCTATAAATTTTTGTGCCCTAGTTTATATACTACTATACTTATTGGATAATAACAATTGAAAATTAAAAATTGAAAGGAGAAATAATTATCCAAATTCCAATTCTTACCGAAAAATTGGGTTTAAAGCCTCGCCCATAAGCGGGCGACTTGACTTATTGGAGTAGTAGAATTGGCAAACATCCAGGCGTAAGGAAGGAAGTCACAAGGCTGTTAAAACGGCAAAAGAATAAATGCGCATTTTGTGGACTAACCTTTAGGCCAAATGACCTTAGGTCAGTTGACCATATAAAACCAAGGTGTAGAGGTGGCGACAACAAGATTAAGAATAAACAACTGTTACACCGACATTGCCACGATACTAAAACTGCTTTAGATAATAAAACATATGCAAAACCGAAGCTACAGGCTTTACCTGAGAATTATATATGGATTGACGATATGTTGATACTAAAGTAGGGGTGTACCTATGACAAAGGACGTCTGAGAGAGGAGCCGTATGAGGTGAAAGTCTCACCCACGGTTCTGAAGACGAGTCGGGTAGGGTAACTTACCTGGCTTAGTTTTACCATTACATGATAGCTTCGGAAAATGCAGCAAGAAATATATTAGTCGCGGGTGGGCATACCGAGACTTTAAACAGACAGGTCGGTAAGCAGCCAGACTACTGCAAAAGTAGCAGCAGCCTGTGAGATGTCAACCCACCGAGGGGCTACGGCTCGGTTGTTACCCAGTGCCTTTAGGCCGGGGAGGATGTCAAAAGTATTCGATCGCTAATCTGT
>JAKQYG010000452.1 GCA_023356515.1 Trichodesmium sp. MAG_R04
GAACTTTATATGTATTCAAAACAATTGGCGATACTCGCCGCTTAGGGCAAAGTTGTTTTTGATGATGAAAAGCCCATAACAAAACCTAAACTGCATTAAAACGCAGTTTAGCCAAAACGTTAGGCACAATCCAATAAAATGATAGCAAACTCACTAATACTTCCTACAGAACAACCAATATCAATTCATGATATTAAAAGAGCTTTATTGACATACGATAAAATCTATATACCCTCTCCTGACGACAGAGAACTAATACCACCAAACACATATCAGAACGCTCTGTTTTGCCTCTTTAGGTTTTCCTACAATGCCAATGGGTATGCCTAGCGGGCCTGTAAAGCCTTTGGGGAAAGTTGACAATTATGACGAAACCTTTGAAAAGGTGTTAAAAGAATGTAAAGATGCTATCTCACAAGGAACAATTGAAATTCTAGGAAGTCCTCAATACACTCAAAGCTTTACAATTGGAGCAACCCCCGTTCCCGATGACACACCTAACCCATTTTTTACATTTATTAATTATCGTCAAATTTCAGAAAACCCTGAGTTTGTAAACCTTATGGGGAAAGGGTTAGAAAAGCTAGACCTAAATAAAGTAAAAGACGTTTCTATACTCGCTCCTGATGGACAAGAGAATAATGAAATGACTGTTAACGACACTCAAAGACCTCATAAAGCCAAATTAGAATTAGACGGGGTTGATAAAGATTCAATAGACATTTTAAGTAGTCTATGTCATAGTCGCATAGGAACCTTAGTTAAATATCTTGGATATAGTTTTAATAAAGAACTCCACCCCTTCACTTCTGATGTTGGATATGCTAGCGTTATATCCAAACTTGAGTATAATTTTATTGGAACAGTTGAGAGCATCGAAACTGATGAAGAACTACTTAAAAAACAAAAAAGACTTGCCACTCTTCACGACATGATTCTTGGAGAATATATTGACCCTGTTAAATTTGATAGCTTGAATATCAATCAAGTACTAAAGCAAAGAACTAAAGCATGGGGCAAAACTCAGGAGAACAGAGCAAAGTTAATTACAGAGTTAAATGAAATTGCCTTAGATGCTACAACAGACCAAGCTTTTGAAAGGGCTTGTAAGCTAAAATTTAAGGACTTTGTAAAAACAGCACAGGATTATCAGCATGAAGTTGATAAACTTAAACTAATGCTGATGTTCGATGCAAACCTTTTCTTTTTTATGAAGGGGCAAGAATTTCAACTCCTGGAAAAATTGCTTAAAGCTCCAACTTTAGAATCTCTTCTGATAGTTGGCGGACTTGGTATTGCTTATGCAAAGCAACATTTAACAGCCATATTAGATATTGTGAAAAAAGCTGAAGAAAGAAGACAAGCAAGTGGATATGCTATCTATACAAACTATAAATATTTAATAAAATAACTGTGCCTAACAATGTATAAAATGCATAACCACCCTGCGGGATGGTAACGTCATTTTATACGGGCCGTTGGAGAAGAATTCGCTCCGCTCCTCTTCTCCAACGTGGCTGGGCTAAGTACACGAGTTGCGGAGCAACTCATCCCAACTTGGGCTAAATTCAATGGTAAAACCACTGTACTTAGCCCAGCCACGTTATGGATAATTTCTTATGTATTGGGCAGATCAAATAAAAGAAGCTTCTGAAAAAGAACTGGCTAAAATGGGATTTGGCCAATTCTTCGTTAATCCGAACACTCGGAGATTAACTTTAATAAATGATTCACTTCATCCAAAACACAGGAATTCTTTTCCGATACAACCATCTCTAGGATGGCAAAAATTTGATGACAAATTTCTATTGTGGTGTCCGTTAGGAGGTGAAAAAGTATTAACTGGTGAAAGCTATCCTGATATTGTTCATAGACCCTCAGATTATAGCATTACAGAAGAAGAAATCAAAAGCCTATCTAAAAAAGATATTTTCTATCTAATTGCAAATGGACTGGCATTCACTTTTTGTGGACGACTCTTTCTCCTTCCTGAAAACCAGTTTGAAAAAAATTCATTCAACTATGAAATTCCTAATCACGATAGATTATCTGTATTTGTTGGGTATAGAGGACATTCATCGAACTATGCGGAAATAGTTACTCCAAGTCTCCTGCGTAAAATCAATTCCCCAACGAAAGAAAAATTTCACCGATATAAAAAGCTAGAAGCTTACGGAACGAATTTAGTTAAGCAGGCTTTTCTTGAAAGGGATAATATCTATATGACAGATATTCAGGCTAGAGGAATCCTGCAACATCATAAAATTGAAATTGATAGGGAACTGAATGGGAATACAGACATACTTGACCTCTCTTATGATATAAATATTGCAAAGTGGTTTGCTCTAAACTCATGGAATAGAAAAATTGGAAAGTTTGAGAAGAAAAAATTTAAGGAAACAGAATTCGAGAAGGCTTACGAAGAGACTTCATTAGTTTATCAAGTTGTAACAAGAGTTATAGGAGGAATGGATAAGATTTTACCCATACAGTTCAATGGAATAGATATTCAATTAGTTCCTTGGAATCTTAGTCCATTGTGGTCTGAGAGACCTGAAAGACAAAAAGGTTTTGGAATTTCCGACATTGGACCTGGGGATTTTGATAAGAACGGAGCAATCATGAACATAGTCGAACACCGGTATCACCCTAAGTTTTTTCCAAATGGATGGGATAAAATTGGTGGAACAGATTTACAACTTTTTGGAGAGAGTTATTCAATTGAAATGGATACAAGTCACCTTGAATCTCAAATATTACCTAAGGAAAAGGAATGGTTCGTGGAACTTAAAAAAACAATCGAAAGGAAATCAAAAAATATCCATAACAAACACTAAAATGAATATGCGAACTGAGCTAACTGAAAGGACAATGCAAAAAAGAAACTTTGGTGCTTCTAGCAAGTGGAGCGCATACTCATTTTAATTGGACGTTGGAGAGCATAGCTAAAAACGACTATTTGGACTTTGGATTTTAAAAATAAACAATAACCAATATTAAAAATGGACAATCAGGCATTATATCTTTTAATTATATCGGCAGTATTTATCCTACTTATATTAATTGGAGGAATTGTATTTAACTCACTTGGAAAAATAGCCTTTGAAAAAACTGATAAAGGTGCTGCTAAGACTTTCAGTTTACTTCTTCGAAGGGGCAACTTTCTAAGAATTGCTACTGTATTATTAATTGTATATGCTGCTTTGGCACATTCAATAATTTCAAACGGAAAAATAAACGAGACTGTAATTTCAGTACTTAGCGGTATTGCGGGTTTTGTACTTGGAGGAATGAACACAAAAGAATCTGAAGAATAACGCTCTACAACAAAACCTAAACTGCATTAAAACGCAGTTTAGCTAAACCGTTGGAGAAGAATTCGCTCCGCTCATCTTCTCCAACGTGGCTGGGCTAAGCACACGAGTTGCGGAGCAACTCATCCCAACTTGGGCTAAATTCAATGGTAAAACCACTGTACTTAG
>JAKQYG010000453.1 GCA_023356515.1 Trichodesmium sp. MAG_R04
AACAAAGTAAGCAATAATCAGAACTACAACAGCAGCAAAGATTTTGGGAACAAATGTCAGAATATTATTGAGCATTGCCACTGCTGGAGTAGTAATTGCATCAATATTCAAAGCACTCAGAGCAGCGATCGCGACAGGAATCAATATCAATACATAGACAACTGTACCAATAATCCCAGAAATATTTTGACTGCCACTCGTTTGGCTCATACCTAATCTGCTACCCATTTTGTCTATACCTGTAGCAGTAAGTAAATTAGTAACAACTTTCCTGACAACAGTAGCAACTAACCAACCAACTGTAGCCAGAATAACAGCCTTAAGAATTCTGGGCAGAGCTTGTAAGATTTGATCCACCATGTTTTCAACTGGTAGTAGAGCCATCTGTAGTTGCAAAGCTTCCAGAATTAATGGCAAAAACAGCAAGAAAATTAGCCAATAGATAGCATTAGCAATGGTATCGCTAATATCTAATGTTGTTTGTTCATTATTGACCTGCTGATTTAGACGGTCATTTAAACCAAATGTTTTAAGCCCTCTACTTACTGTTAATTTAGCTAGACTTGCTACTAACCAGGCAATACCTAGCCAAATCAGTGCACCAGCCATCTTAGGTAAAAAGCTAGTTATTTCTGTGAGGAAGGCATTTAGAGGTTCAGAAACTGTTGTGAGGTTAAGTTTATCAAAGAAGGCTATCAGAACAAAGACCATAATGATCCAGAACAGCGCAGAGGAGATCCATTTCTCCACAGGCAAATTCTGGCCTTCTTTCTGATTACCTGTCACCCAACCAGCAATTTTGTTATCAATACTGGTTTTATTTAATAGTCTTTTAACTACCAAGTCAGAAATAAACCAAGCCACAAGCCAACCTATGATTAAAATTCCAATAGCCACACCAACAGTTAAGAGGTTTTCTACTAAAAAAGTATTCATTTTTTCGAGGATACTCATTGTTGTAGTATCTGAATTTTCATTAGCTTGTGCCAAAAGATTTGAGGCTAAGATTAGATTAGCCTGGATTGAGTCATTGAAGTTGATTGATTCTTTAATAATTTGCCAAGTGCCATTCATGGTTTTCTTGGGTTAATGTTAATGTTAGTGTTAATTAGCAATCATTAGATTGCATGTATATGTCTAATAGCTTGAAGGTAACTATGTCATTTAGTCAAGTTTTCGAGCAACATATTTTCATTCGTGCCAGTGCTACTATTGTAGAACTTTGTATTACTGATAATATTCTCATGCACAAGTGGTTAAATCCAATGCTACGTTGTGAAGCTGTAGGTAATTGGAATACATTTGTGGGAAGTCGTAGTCGATTTATCATAAATATTCCTTTTTTACAACCCTCTCTACAGAGTGTTGTGGCTGAACGAAAACCTGGTTTAATTGTTTGGGAATTTCAAGGTTTTTTCCGTGGCCGCGATCGCTGGGAATGTCAACCAGAAACTGAAGGGACTCGTTTACTCAATCGTTTTGAATTTGAGATACCTAATCCTATAATAAAATTTGGTTTTAATCAGTTTGCTGCCTCTTGGACTAAAGCAGATATGGAAGCTCAATTACGACGTTTAAAAAGAGTAGCAGAAGAACAGTATTATCGATAAGTCCTACCATCCATGACAATTGTGGTATTAATACTAATATTTTTGCTTATAGGAAAAATGGATGGTGTTTATTTGATAAACATTTCAGATATTTGCACTACCATTAGTGTCTTTTTTTCGATGGCAACACTTAAGGGGCTTTATTCTAGTGCGTCAGGGATGAAATTGCGTACCAATCATCCCCCGTACATATTCCTTCTCTTAGTATACTACTGCTCCCGGTCCTTCAGAGATACCAGTATTCGATACCTTCGTATCTCCAACCCAGTTGTAACCATCAAATAAATTACACCACAACCATCCACTATCTTCTCGCCCTTGATGAAATACCTGGATTTTGTCGTTGTATACTACCGCTGAAGGTCCTGCTGTGATCCCTGTATTCGGAACCTTCTTATCTCCAGCCCACTCGGAACCATCAAATGTATTACACCACAACCACCCATTATCCCCTTTGCCTTCGTGAAACAAGTAGATTTTGTTATTGTATACTACCGCTGATGGGTCGTCCGTCAGACCAGTCCCGCGTACTTCTTTGTCTCCAGACCACTTAGAACCATCAAAAACATTATACCACAGCCAGCCACTATCTCCTCGACCTTGATGGAACACATAGATTTTGTCATTGTATACCACGGCCGATGGCCCAGCAGTCATCCCAGTTTTGGGTACTTCAGTATCTCCTGCCCACTGAGAACCATCAAAAACATTGTACCAGAGCCAACCGCTGTCTCCTCGGCCTTGATGGAATACATAGATTTTGTTGTTGTACACCACTGCTGATGGATCTCCAGTCATTCCAGTTTTGGGTACTTCAGTATCTCCTGCCCACTGAGAACCATCAAAAACATTGTACCAGAGCCAACCGTTATCTCCTCGGCCTTGATGAAACACGAATATGTTACTCATTATTAATCGAATTCCTCCATTAGTTGGTATCAGATTTGTTATTGTTCTTCATTTGTAACCTACAATAGGTATATTCTTCTGTTGAAAGCTGCCGAGAAACATAAACTATGACATTCTCAACTATAATTTCCTCAATGTCAACAGCTTAAACTACTCATCGTAAAACCTAGACCTGAAATATACAGCAATCCTTTCTTGAGGAACTGATAACAACTTGAGCAAGACGCTTTAATATTTGCAAAACTACATAAATATCATCTTGCCGATTGAGAACAATTGGATAAGACTGACTATAAATGGGTTCATTTTGTTGAATCAATTTCAGAAAACTAAACTCATTACCATTAGTCACAAATCCAAAAGCAGGTTTAGGGGCATCTGAATTACCTAACATAATAGGGGTTTGAGGAATTCCTGCTCCTAGGGAATATTTAGCTCTTTTGGACTCAATAGCCATAATCCAAAAATGAGGAGTAAATATCAACAGATCGAGTCGTCCCTTAACAATTGTTCCTTTATCCTCAGAAACAATTTGCACTTCTTTTTCAGCACTTAAATAAAAGGGTGGACGCAAAAAACCTCCTAGCTTCAATAATCGCGATAACACTACCATTTTGACAATGGGTTCGAGAATGGGATATCTTGACAAGTGGAAATAATCCTTTTTCACTTCATCTAGTTCCCACTTTTCCTGATCCGAAAGTTCAGGCAAATTGTCTTGCCATTCTCGAAAAAATTGGTCATCATCTGTAGGCTGGAGACCAAATTTTTCTTGTAATTGGTATAACTCAATATTTTGAGCTTGGATATTTTCAACCATAGTTTTGTTTGAATCAGGACTTACGCAAAGACACTATATATAGCGCATGACAATTTCGACGAACTTCACTATAGTCACGTGCGATCGCCTAACTATTTTTATTCAAAAACCTTTAGTTTTTCAAGTCAAATA
>JAKQYG010000454.1 GCA_023356515.1 Trichodesmium sp. MAG_R04
ATTTAGTTCTTCTGGTTCAATATCGTACATTTCTTTAAAGGTATCTGGTTGGACTCGACAAAATTTTGGTCTATCAGTGTAAATACGACATTCTCGATTCAAAGAGTCGTAATTAATACACCATCCATCTGCCCCTATTAAACTGATATAATGTTTAACTTCTTCTGGGGACAAGTATTCTTCTAGTTCTGGGCGCTCTGTCGGTTCTAAGTAACAACAAGCACCACAATTTTGTATACAACGCCAATTAACCATTTTTGTTAAGTTGAAATTTTAATTTAAAGTTCAAAAAAAATTTTAGAGGACTGGAACTAACATCTTTTTGATTCTAGCAAAGTGAAATATTGAGTTTCGTAAAGTTTATTAAATTAAATAGGCGATCGCTTGATAAACTAGGAAACAGTTTTTTAGCTAAATTGTCGAGAAGCCTGACGCTATAATCTTTGATTTGGAGTGAGATAGGGACTCGATGTCCCATTGATTGACAATACTGCGGTATAGTAATAAACCGTGATGTAAACCCAGGGATAAATATAAAAAACAGGGCGGTAGGGCATTCCGTCCTTAAAGCTCGTGGAGTCCGACGGAGTACCGGGACCCTTAGGCGAGAAGCCCACACCATAGCATCAGCTTATTGTGGGAGTATATCACTGGACTATCTATTTTATTAAATTTATAGAGGAAATATGGGGTTTTTAACTGATTTATTCAGCAACATTAACTTTGAAACTATCGCCCAGTTAACAATGCTGGCCATGGTTGTGATTGCTGGCCCGGTAGTAATTGTGCTATTAGCACTTCAGGGTGGCGATCTTTAATGCTTTCTGCCTAGAGCTTTAGGTGGTAGGTAGTAGGTTTTAAGCCTTAGGAGATAGGTGAGAGGCAAGCTTTTCTCCCCCATTAATTATTGTATGTAGTTTAGTCTACTTTGGTTGCCTAAAAGCTAAAACCTAGGACCTATCAATTACAGCAGTTTTCATGTCGGTAGACCACAGTAGGGATGTTTTGCTAACGCAAAGCTCCGCTAACGCTACGCGACATGTTTGCGCAGCATTCCGTCAGAAAAACACATTTTTGTTTTTGTTATGCAAGGTCCCTACAAGGTTTTGGTTATGGCGATCTAGTTCATCAATTTGAAAAGCACTGTAACAATTAACAATGGTTTGTGTCATGAAAATAGGCATATAGTTGTTGTTAGACTTGGCCTTTTATGTTCTGTAGCGAAACACAATTTATATTAGTTTTCTGGACATAAACCTACCCTCCCATATAAAACTATATGCTACTTGTAGGGGTTAAAGGCCTTTAACTCCTACTAGATATGATGGTTATGGGTAAGTACTGATCGGGTAGGAAAATAATGTCTATTGATTTTCTATCTTTAATTCTAAATTCCTATCGGTAAATGTTGCTGAATTGTAGCGGCTTCACAGGACTCACAGGAGTAGTTAGCTCTGGTTCATCATCCACTAAAATAATCTGCATTTAATCAATTTAATGATTATAAATATCTGTGGAATTAATCTAAATTTTTGATAGTAAATTTTACTAATTTTTATCTTTCTGTTTCAATTGCAAAGATTGATAGTAATTATGTTTTGTGTAATTATTAATTGTAAAAATTTACCTAATATGATCCCTGCTTAAAACATTAGATTACCTACAGGTTAATTAAAGAAATCTATGAGTAGCATCTCACAAAAAAATAATAGTAACAAGAGTGAAGCAGACTGGCAATTAATTCAACGTTTGCTAAACTACAGCCTACGCCACAAAACTTTAGTAATTACCTCACTAATATTATTATTACCGCTATCAATTTCAGCGACAATTCAACCACTATTAATAGGACAAGCAATTTCTCTAATTTTAGGAGAAGAAACTTGGTTATTTCTCCAACAAATGTCATTATCTCAAGGATTGAATATTTTAGCAATTATATTAACACTAACTATCATTATACAGCTCATATTTAAATCTGTACAAGGTTTTTTAGTACAAAAGCTCGGGCAAAAAATTACTGCTAATATTAGAAACGATTTATTTAAGCATGTTCTTTCTTTAGGAGTCAAGTTTTTTGACAGTACCCCTGTGGGTAAATTAATTACTCGCCTTACCAGCGATGTTGAAGCTTTAGGAGATGTATTTTCTACAGGGGCTATTGGGATAATGACCGATTTATTCTCAATTTTCATCATTGCTATTACTATGTTTAGTATTCAATGGCAAATAGCTTTAACATTGATATTAATGATATTACCAGTAACAGCAATTGTTGTCTATTTCCAGCAAAAATATCGTCAAGCTAATTACAAAGCTAGAGATGAACTTTCTGGTTTAAATGCTCAACTACAAGAAAACTTAATTGGCATTGGAGTAGTACAATTATTTCGGCGAGAAAAGTTCAATTCTGAGTTATTTAGAGTAAATAATCTAAATTATGTTAAAGCAATAGATAAAACTATTTTTTATGACTCCGCTATCTCTGGTATTTTAGAATGGATTTCTTTAATGGCGATCGCTGTAGTTTTATTCCTTGGAGGACGATTTATTTTAGTAGAAACTCTAGACTTTGGTACTCTATCTTCCTTCATTTTATATGCTCAACGTTTATTCAACCCCTTAAAACAATTTGCCGAAAAATTTACAGCTATTCAAGCTGGACTAACTGCCATTGAACGTATTACAAATCTTCTCAATGAAAAAGTTGAAATTCTTGATCCAAAAGAAGAAATTCAAAAGTTACCAACCCTTCCAGTTAATAATTCCCAAATAGGTGAAATTAGATTTGAAAATGTCTGGTTTGCCTATAAACCAAATCAATATATTCTAAAAAATATTAACTTTACTATTAAACCCGGAGAAAAAATTGCTTTAGTCGGACCGACTGGAGCAGGAAAAAGTTCTATCATTCGTTTACTTTGTCGTTTATATGATGTGAATAAAGGTAAGATTTTAGTTGATGGCATTAATATTAAAGACTTACTTCAAGCAGAATTACGAAAACATATTGGTGTGATTCTCCAAGATGGATTTTTATTTGCTGGAGATGTAAAAAGCAATATTACTTTGGGAGAAAAATATTCATTTGAGGAAATTAAAGCATCAGCAAAAAGTACAAATATAGATAGATTTATTGCTGAATTACCCCAAGAATATAATACTCAATTGCGAGAACGAGGAGCAAATATTTCTGGTGGTCAAAAACAATTATTAGCATTTGCCCGCGCTACTATTCGTAACCCGAAAATTTTAGTACTTGACGAAGCAACTGCCAGTTTAGATGTTAGAACAGAAGCTTTAATTCAATCAGCATTAGAACGAATTTTAGCAGAACGAACAGGTATTATTATTGCTCATCGACTTTCGACAATTAGGAATGTTAATCGGATATTTGTATTGAAAACAGGAGAGTTAATTGAGTCAGGTACCCATCAGGAATTATTACAAAAAGATGGTCTTTATGC
>JAKQYG010000455.1 GCA_023356515.1 Trichodesmium sp. MAG_R04
TCTTTGACTATTAGGATTTATGATTATACTGCAATACAAATGTAATATATAAGTCGCAAAAATCTTATTAATTCTGTTAGTTTTGGTCAAAATTGTTGGGAGCTTCAGCAGTTAGGAAAAATTGTAGTGAGTTTCTGAATATTTTTCCTATTCTAGACAACATTTATTAAACTAAATATTCTGTTAAGTCTACAGGAGCTATTGTTTCTCAGCAGGAGGGCTGAAACGAATTTCTATTCGCCGTCTATTTGGCTGTGAACTGCGATTTACCTCCGCATATCTTCCTGTAGTTAGATAAAGTTGTGCTGCTGAATAAGCTCGGAATTGTAATTCAAGTTGCTTTAAACGAGGAGTTTTTTCAAGTTCTTTTACTACTGCTAAAGCTCGCATTAAACCTAAATCTGCATTGGAACTTGGGTTTAGATTGCTAATATTTTTATTACCACGAGCAACTTCTTCTAACAGGTTATCTAAATTACTTACTTGAAAACGATTATTTCGTTTATTTTGTTTATTTTGTTTATTTCGTTGACCATCAGTATGACCGATTACTTGTACGATATAGTTTTCTTTTCCTTGAGCATAATTTTCGATTTGCTTCACTAAGTCGTTCTGAATAAAATTAATTAATCCATCAGATAATTCGGCACTACCAGATTTAAATTTGCGGTTAGATGCTTCTGTAATTTCAATTGGTGGCTGAGATTTTAAGTTAGAAATTTCTTCCTTTAGTTCATGGATCGTATTTTCTTTTTCAAGTATTGTCATGAACAAAAATAAGCTCAAAATCATAATTGCGCTCGACATTAAATCTGTAAAAGATTGCCAAACATTGAGAGTTTGATTTAACCTTGAATATCGCGAACGGTGGCTCATAGTTTTTACTTCTTTATTTATCTGAAAAAATTAAAAAGTGTTGGTAATTAAATAGTGGTTAAAAACCTATGTATATTTGCCAAATTTATAACCGTACTATAGTTTCATAGAGTCAGGAAATCTTGACTTACTCTAAACTTAGTATCAGATGTATTCTGATTTGCAATAGTATTAACTTGTAAGTTAACTGAATATTTGAGATAAAGTTTAACCAGAATATTGAAAATATAACAAAGCTATATAATTTTATTGTTTTTATCTTTTAAAAAAATCTATTATAAACTTTATCCTATGATTTGCTTATAATTGATAGTCTTTAACTTCATTAGTATTGCTTGAATATTGGAATTGTGATTATAAGTTGAATTATAACTTGTCAAACTTATTTTTTATATGACTCAGATAACTTACAGATTCTTCAATTTTTTTCTGATAACTTCTCCTGTTTCTTGTAAAGAAGAAATTGAGTTAGAAAAATTTTTTTTGCATAGTAGCTAAACTTTTTTATCTAACCTGAATCTGAATCTGAATTCTGTAGGTCTTTAACTATTTGGGATGCTGACTCAAAATTACTTGCTCCTTCGTTAAGTTGAAGAATAATTTCTTGGAGAGACTGTTGATTGGTTTGATGTAATTCTAGTACCTCACCGTAGTTTTGATTAAGGCTGATAATTTCTGCGGTTAAATTTCCTAGAGTTTGGCTATTGTTATTAGATGATTCTGTAATAACTTCAGCTGTTTCTTGTAAAGCAGAAATTGAGTTAGAAAAATTTTGTTGGATAGTAGCTAAATTTTGAGTAGCTTCTGATAATTGTTTAGATGCCTCCTTAAATTCTTTTACTGTAGGTTTCATCTCATCAATAACTGATTTAAATTCACTTGCTACCTTAGAAATTGTTTCAGAAGATTCAGTAAATCTTGTATAAACTTGTTTGGCGATATCAGCCGCTTCTTTGTTACCTTTGGAAATCTCTCTTGCTACTTTTCCCAAAGATGATTCCACTACTTTTGTTAAATTTTGATGAAATCTGTTTAAGAAGTCATTTTGCTGATTTACCATCCGGTTAACAGCTCTATCAAGTCTACTATTACCCTGTATTTTTGGTTGTAAAATATTATCCAGGTAATCTTCTAAATAGCTGATTAAATCTTCTCTTGCCAAATTAGTATTCCATTTAAAGTTAATTATTGTTAATAAGGAACTACAAGCTACAGCAATTAAGCTAGTAATAAAAGCAATTCCCATTCCTTGGATCGGGTTTTCTAATTGCTCAAATAAGTTATTTATATCAGTTACTTCAACTTGATTAATTGTTTGAATTAAGCTTGATAAGTTAATCACTATTCCAAGAAAAGTACCTAATAATCCAAAGGATATTAATAGGTTAGGTAATGCTTGAGAAAAGTAATCCCATTGGTGGCATCGTAATTGAAATCCTAAAAAATAAAATCTTTCTTGGCTATAAATTCCATCTACTAATGCTGCTGTATTGACTTCTTGTAAATTTTGACTTGCTTTCTGAAATCTTGCTTCTAAATATTCAATTATTCTAGGTTTTTTTCCTGCACTTTCCCTGTTAATTAGTCTTCTAACTTTATTATTTAAATCTATTAAATAATAGTAAAGTTGGATACGCACTATGGCGGTCAATATAGTCGGAAATATTACCAATACTATACTCGAAATAACCAATGAGAATGGAATTAGCTGGAATAATTCAACCATAATTAAAACTCCTTAGATGTTGACTGAAGTAATTGTATATTTTTTACTTTTTTTGTATGGGGCAGCGAAAACAATTAATAATTCTTTCCTTTCCATAATTTTCGGTTTTTGCTGGTTTTCCAACTACTGTATCTTTATAAGGATAATTAAGATTATCTTCTGGTAAATTATCAATTTGCTTAACAAATTTTTGCAACTTCAGTAAATAATAGTTTTCCTAGAGCTGAGGTTCTTTGTTTATTTTTTCTACTTCTTTATCTAGAATACTTTTCAAAGCTACCGTCATATCCTGCCGATTAACTAATTCCTTTAAAGCTTGATTCCAAACTGAACTAAGTTCGCCAGTGTAATAACTATCTCGCATATCATTACCTTATCATAGTTCACAAAAAGCAATCCTAATAGTCAAATATGATATATCCTCCTGCATTTAAGTATTCAAGACTTTATACCATTTCTCCATGAAGTTGCACTTAATAATAGATAACAGCTACCAGTAAAATTCAGGTCTAGCTAAGAATTATTAAGCGCATTGTTACACAGAAATGGTATTAGCAGTGAGCTCCAGCGCTTTTCTTTGGTCATGCTGGGCAAAAAGATGCATGAAAGTAATAAATTACTGTTTAGCTGATAATCTTTTTCGTATCGGACTTTTTATTCTTCTTGGAGGCTAATTCCTCCTTCTAGCTGACAGCTGAATGCTTACAAAATTTGGGAATATGAAATCTATAATTCACAATAGCTTTCTCCGATTAACTTTAGTCAACATTTTATCTAATTTAATGGTACCTTTAGCAAGTCTAATAGACTTAGCTTTTTTAGGTTATTTAGATGAAATTCGTCATTTAGCAGGAGTTTCCAT